>CAJXPR010000088.1 GCA_913058135.1 uncultured Gammaproteobacteria bacterium | reverse complement strand
AAAACGAACGTCGGCAGCTGCTATTCCGCAAATTCACCGAAGTAGTGCGTGCGACCGTCAAGGGCAATCTCGTGGTGGCGCTGGTGCAGGGCGCCCTGGGCGGGCTGATTTTCTGGATTCTGGGCATTACGGCACCGGTGCTGTGGGCTGTGGTCATGGCATTCCTGTCCCTGGTGCCTGCCGTCGGGGCTGCACTGGTCTGGGTCCCTGTGGCCATCTATCTGTTCGCCACCGGCGACATCCTGCAAGGCTCGATACTGGTCGCCTACGGTGCCATCATCATCGGTCTGGCTGACAATGTGCTGCGCCCGATACTGGTGGGCCGTGACACAAAGCTGCCGGACTATATCGTGCTGTTTTCGACGCTGGGCGGCATCAGTTTGCTGGGCATCAACGGTTTTGTCATTGGCCCCCTGATCGCCGCCCTGTTTATCAGCTTCTGGACCACATTCAGCCAGGACTTTAATAGCTGAGCTGCAAGCGGCTGCCGTGTGAGTTAGAATAGCCGTTTTAAGACATCGCAGGAGCCAGCCTTGAACAATCGCCAGATCGCATTTATCGGTGCCGGCAATATGGCCAACAGCCTTATCCGCGGACTGTTGGCCAAAGGCGTTAGCGCCAGTCACATACATGCCAGCGACATCGACAGCGACAAACTGCAGGCTCTGGAAGCGGAGTGCGGCATCCGCACCGGTGACACAGCCAGCGTAGCGGCGGTGGCTGACGTTATCATAGTCGCGGTCAAACCGCAGGTTATGGCAACGGTATGCACGGCACTCAAGCCCCTGATCGGCAATCCTGACTGCCTGGTCATCTCCATCGCTGCCGGCATTCCGGTCGCCTCGCTGGCCCAATGGCTGGGGGCGGAGCGGGCCATTGTGCGCTGCATGCCCAACACGCCATCGCTGGTGAGTGAAGGCGCCACCGGCCTGTATGCCAACGACAACTGCAGCGCAGAGCACAAGGCACTGGCCGGCGATATCATGAGCGCCGTAGGCATCGCCTGCTGGTTGCAGGCGGAGAAGGACATAGACACGGTGACGGCGTTATCCGGCAGCGGGCCCGCCTATTACTTTCTGATGATGGAAGCCATGGAAAAGGCGGCGGTGGCCATGGGACTGACGCCCGAGGTAGCCCGCCAGCTGAGCATCCAGACCGCACTGGGCGCTGGCAAACTGGCGGCCAGCAGCGATGTCGCCCCTGATGAGCTGCGACGTCGGGTGACCTCACCGGGCGGCACCACGGAACAGGCGCTGCTGTCATTCGCCAACCAGGGATTTGAATCGATTGTAGCCAAAGCCATGCTGGCGGCGCAGCAACGTGCTGCCGAACTGGCCAAATAATTCCACTGCAGGAAACCACACTATGAACTCACTTGGCAGTATCGGCTCCTTACTGGTGACCACACTGGGCTCGCTGTATTTGCTGGCCATTCTGTTGCGCTTTTTGCTGCAGTTGTCACGCGCCGACTTCTACAATCCCATCACGCAGATGATCGTGCGGGCGACCGATCCGGGTGTCCAGATCTTTCGCAAGTTCATCCCTGGCTTTCGCGGCATCGATTTTTCTTCCCTGGTCTTTGCCATCCTGGTGCAATGCATCCTGGTCAGCGCGCTTATTTTCTTTGCCGGCATTGCGCTGCCAGACCCCGGGCTTATCCTGACCTGGGCACTGGTAGGACTGCTGAGCTTTGTGCTCAACATCTACTTCTGGGGACTGCTGATTTCCATTGTCGCCAGCTTTATCGCGCCCTATAGTGCCCACCCGGCACTGGTGCTGGTACGCCAGCTGGTGGAACCGGTGATGGCGCCGTTCCGACGTCTGCTGCCGTCCATGGGTGGCCTGGACCTGTCGCCCATTTTTGTGTTCCTGAGCCTGCAGATTATTCGTATCGTGCTGATTGTGCCGGTTAACGCCAACCCCGCGTTTGTCCCAGGTCTGTGATGCCCGACACCCTGCCGGAAAATTCTGTTGGCCTGGTCACTCCCGAGCTGTACCGGTTCGAGGAGCCCCTGACCCTGCGCAGCGGCAAAGTGCTGAAGGCCTACGACCTGATGGTGGAAACCTATGGCACGCTGAACGCCGACAAGTCCAACGCCATCCTGATCTGCCATGCCCTCAGCGGAGATCACCATGCCGCCGGTTATCACAGCATGGATGACAAGAAGCCGGGCTGGTGGGACGTGTGCATAGGCCCGGGCAAACCTGTCGATACCAATCACTTTTTTGTGGTGTGCCTGAATAATCTGGGCGGTTGCGCTGGCAGCACCGGGCCGGCATCGATCAATCCGGACACCGGCACCTGGTACGGCCCCGACTTCCCCGTGGTCACCGTGCGCGACTGGGTCAACAGCCAGGCAAGGCTGGCAGACAGACTGGGTATTCAACAATGGGCCGCTGTGGTCGGCGGCAGCCTGGGTGGCATGCAGGTCATGCGCTGGGCCATCAGTTATCCTGAGCGATTGCGTCATGCCATCATGCTGGCTGTGGCGCCAAAGTTATCGGCGCAGAATATCGCCTTTAACGAAGTGGCACGACAGTCCATCACCGCCGATCCGGACTTCCACGCTGGCCGTTACCGTGAACATGAAGTGCTGCCCAAAAAAGGCCTGATGCTGGCGCGTATGGTAGGCCATATTACCTACCTGTCCGACAGCGCCATGCGCGAGAAATTCGGTAAGGTGTCTGATGAACTGAAACAGGCGTCACTGAACCTGGGCCGTGACCTTCGCGCCGGGAAATTGAGTTTTGGTTTCGACGTCGACTTTCAGGTGGAGAGTTATCTGCACTACCAGGGCGAGCGTTTCTCCGAGACCTTCGATGCCAACACCTACCTGTTGATGACCAAGGCACTGGACTATTTTGATCCCAGTGTCGACTACGATGGTGACCTGAGCAAGGCGTTTGCCAAAAGCGACTGCCGCTTCCTGCTGATGTCGTTCAGCACGGACTGGCGCTTCCCGCCCGAGCGCACCCGGGAAATTGTCACAGCCTTGCTGAAGGCAGGCAAACAGGTGAGTTATCTGGAGATCGAGGCAGACCAGGGCCACGATGCCTTCCTGTTGCCGGTGCCACGTTATATGCAATCGCTGACAACCTACCTGAACGTGGTCAAGGAAGAGGTGGGCGCCTGATGCGAGCTGATCTGGATATTATTCGTAACTGGATTGAACCGGGCAGCCGTGTGCTCGACCTGGGCTGCGGCGACGGCAGCCTGCTGCGTTACCTGCAGGACAACCTGCAAACCATCGGCACGGGCCTGGAAATTGATGAAACCAAAATCAATGCCTGTCTGGACAAGGGTATCAGCGTTATCCAGCAGGACCTGAACAAGGGGCTGCAGAACTTCGAGTCCCAGAGCTTTGATACGGTGCTGCTTACCCAGACGCTGCAAGCGGTACATTTCCCCGATCTGCTGGTAGAGGAAATGCTGCGTATCGGCAAGAACTGTATTGTCACCTTCCCCAACTTCGGCAACTGGCGCGCGCGCCTGCATCTGGCCGTCAAGGGTCGCATGCCGGTGTCAGAATACATTCCCTACGAATGGTACAACACGCCCAATATTCATTTTTGTACCGTGCGTGATTTTGATGTGTTCTGTCACGACAAGAACATCAACGTTATTACCCGCACCGTGGTGGACTACAAGCACCGGGACAGCTGGTTTATACGGGCGGCGCCTAACCTGCTGAGCGAAATCGCCATCTACCACTTTTCCCGCACACCTGCGGTGTAGGCCAGGCTGACCATGAGCACTCGCATCGTACTGGCCTCAGGCAATCAGGGTAAACTCCGGGAACTGCAACGATTGCTGCAATCGCTGGACGTTGAACTGATGACGCAGGGCGAGCTGGGCATCGATGATGCCGAAGAGACAGGCCTCACATTTATTGAGAACGCCATTCTGAAAGCACGCCACGCCAGTAATGCCAGCGGCCTGCCTGCGCTGGCTGATGACTCCGGGCTGGCCGTTGATGCGCTGGGTGGTGCGCCTGGCATTTATTCCGCACGTTTTTCTGAACTCGACGACGACAACAGCACGGATCGGGCCACACGTGACGCTGCCAATAACCAGAAGCTGTTACAAATGCTTGACGGACTGCCTGACAGCCAGCGCAATGCACAGTTTCATTGTGTGCTGGTTTACCTGCGGCATGCCACTGACCCGACGCCGATCGTCTGTCACGGCGTCTGGCATGGTCGCATACTGACCGCGCCGGCAGGCGAGGGTGGCTTTGGTTACGACCCCTTGTTCCATGTCCCGTCCACGAATTGCAGTTCAGCACAACTGAGTGCAGAACAGAAAAACGCGATCAGCCATCGTGCCATCGCCATGCAGGCACTGTTGCAACAGTTGCCCTCCCGCCTGTGACTGAGATGAGCACAGTCAGGCGCACGCTTGAGCTGCCACCGCTCAGCCTGTATATCCATGTTCCGTGGTGTGTGCGCAAATGCCCCTATTGCGATTTCAATTCTCATGAGCAGAAAGGGCCGTTGCCCGAAGACGACTACATCGACGCCCTGCTCGACGATTTTCGCCACGACCTGCCCTATGTGCAAAAGCGCAGCATCAGCAGTATCTTTGTCGGCGGCGGCACGCCCAGCCTGCTTTCTGCCAAAGCCTATGATCGTTTATTGAACGAACTGCAGAAAATGGCAGACTTTGCCACTGACATCGAGATTACCCTGGAAGCCAACCCAGGCACCGCCGAGCGCAACAAATTCACTGACTACCGCAGCGCCGGCATCAACCGCCTGTCGCTGGGCATACAGAGCTTCAACCCCGAACAACTGCAACAACTGGGGCGTATCCACGATGAGCAGGACGCTGCCCGCGCCATCGAGTTTGCCCACAAAGCCGGTTTCAATCGCCTGAACCTGGACATCATGTATGGCCTGCAGGCGCAGTCGCTGACGTCCGCCATGGATGATCTGCAACAGGCCGTTGACGCAGCACCGGAACATATCTCCTGGTACCAGCTGACCATTGAACCCAATACCGTGTTTTTCAAACACCCACCGCCGTTGCCGCCCGAAGACACGCTGATCGACATTCAGGACAGTGGCCTGGCCTTGCTGGTCCACCACGGGTTTGCCCGCTATGAAGTGTCGGCATTTGCCAAAGCCGGCGGCCAGTCCCGGCACAACCTCAATTACTGGCGCTTTGGTGACTACCTGGGCATCGGCGCCGGCGCCCACGGCAAGATCACTCAGCGCTCACGCCAGCGCATCCTGCGCATGCACAAGCGCAGACAGCCGGGCCACTATCTGCAGGCTGCCGCTGTGGCGCGCAAACAGCGGGAACAACACGGTGCCGGCAATCTGCTGAACCGTTATCCCTATCTGGCGGACGCCGGGCCCATCGAAACTGACCAGTTGCCACTGGAGTTCCTGCTCAACGCCCTGCGCCTGCGCGAAGGGTTTACCGTTGAGCAGTTTGAACAGCGCACCGGCCTGCCTTTCAGCCAGATCGCAAAGCAGGTAGAATCTTTGCAACAGCGACAGTTACTGCACACTGATGGGAACCGCATCCGGACCACAGATACCGGTTACCAGTTTCTCAATAGCGTACTGGAAGCATTCGTTTAAAACATAGCGAGGCATGTCCATGAGCAATTCCCTGGCCCAACAACACTGCGAACCTTGTGTCATGGGCACCCGGCCGTTGCCTTCCGATGAAGTTAATCGCCTGTTACCGTCCATTGGCCGCTGGAAGAAGCGGCAGGTAGATGCCGTGGATCGCCTCCAGCGCGACTATCATTTTCAGGATTTTCGCGATGCCTTTGCTTTCGCCACGAAAGTGGCCACGCTGGCCGAGCACGAGAACCACCATCCGAGCATGACCGTAGAATGGGGCGTGGTGCGCGTGAGCTGGTGGACCCACAAGGTCAATGGCCTGCACATCAACGATTTTATTATGGCGGCAAAGACCGATGCGCTGATAACGCGCACCGACTGAGGTAATCATGGCGAGCAATACCCCTTCGCTGATGCAACACATGGACGCCGTGCTGCGTCTGCCCAGCATCAGTTCCACCAACAGCAGCATCGACATGAGCAATCTGCCGGTGATCCATTATCTGGCAGAACAGTTCACGGCACTGGGGTTTCAGTGTGAGATCATGCCTTGTGAATCCAGCAGTGACCAGGGCAAAGCCAACCTGATCGCCACGCTGGGCAGCGGCCCGGGCGGCCTGGTGCTGGCCGGCCATACAGATACCGTCCCCATGGATGAGGCCTTGTGGTCGGTTAACCCGTTGCAGATGACTGAAAAGGACAATCGCATCTACGGCCTGGGCAGCACCGACATGAAAGGCTTCTTCGCGCTGATTCTGGAAGCTGTACGCACCTTTGTCGATACACCCATGCAACAGCCGCTGATTGTGCTGGCCACCTCTGACGAGGAAACTTCCATGTTTGGTGCCCGCAAGCTGGCGGAACTGGGTCGGCCCAAGGCGCGGTATGCGGTGATCGGGGAACCAACCGGCATGAAACCCATACACGCCCACAAGGGCGTGATGATGGAGTCCATCCGACTGCAGGGGCGCAGCGGCCACTCATCCGACCCCAGCCTGGGTATCAACGCCATGGAGGCCATGCATGATGTGATCGGTGAGTTGCTGCGTTTTCGGGCGGAGTTGCAGGAAAAATACCGCAATCCGCTGTTTGCCATCGAACTGCCCACCATGAACCTGGGGTGTATTCACGGCGGTGACAACCCCAACCGCATCTGTGGTCAGTGTGAACTGGAGTTTGATATCCGCCTGCTGCCCGGTATGGAAGTGGAAGTCATGCGCGGGCTGATTGACCAGCGTCTGCGCCCCCTCGCCGAACGCTGGCAGGTCGGCTTTGAACTGACGCCGCTGTTTCCGGGGGCGCCAGCATTCCTGTGTCCGGCAGAAAGCGACCTGGTCAAAACGGCAGAGCGGCTGACCGGCCACAGCGCCGGGACTGTTGCTTTCGGCACCGAAGCGCCCTGGCTGCAGCGTATCGGCATGGAGACCATTGTGTTGGGACCCGGGGACATTGAGCAGGCACATCAGCCAGACGAATACCTGGGGCTTGACCGGATTCAACCCTGCATTGACCTGTTGCGCGAGCTGATCACCCACTATTGCGTCAAAGGCAACGCCGCAGCAAACTGAAAACCGCGTTACAATCGCTCACTCATGACATCTGACCCCACAGGGAATCGCCCGGCAGGATAACAAGGCATGGAAAATCTGGCTCAATACATCGACTGGTTCAGGCACTCGTCCAGCTACATCAATGCACATCGCAAGAAAGTGTTCGTGGTGTTGCTCACTGGCGAAGCCATCGCGCACGACAATTTCAGCAATATTGTGCATGACATCACCCTGTTGCACAGTCTGGGTGTAAAGCTGGTGCTGGTGCACGGTGCCCGTCCGCAAATCAACCAGGCGCTGGACCAGGCGGGACTGGAAAAGCGTTATCACAATGCCCTGCGCATTACCGATGCCGACGGCCTGCACGCCATCAAACAGGTGGTGGGTGGCATGTCGATCGATATCGAAGCCCAGTTTTCCATGGGCCTGGCCAATTCACCGATGCATGGTGCCGATATCAAGGTCAGCCGAGGCAACTTCATAACCGCCAGGCCGCTGGGTATCATTGATGGCGTGGACTTTTCCCTGACCGGCGTTGTACGTAAGGTAAATGCGACGGCGATCCAGCAGCACCTGGACAAAAACAACATCGTGTTGCTGTCCAACCTCGGTTACTCACCGACCGGCGAAGTGTTCAACCTGTCGGCCGAGGAAGTCGCCACCGAAGTGGCGATTGCCATGAAGGCGGAAAAACTCATTCTGTTTGTGCCGCAGCGTGGCGTCATGGATGAGCACAACAACCTGGTCAGCACGCTGAGCCCGGTCGCTGCAGGATCACTGCATGATGCTATTGCCAATGACAACGAGCAGGCGCACAACGGCGTACGTGAATCGCTGGCAGCGGCGATCAAGGCCAGCAGCAAAACCGTACATCGCTGCCATCTGATCAACTATGCCGATAACGGCGCTCTGATCGAAGAGCTGTTCACCCGCGACGGCAATGGCACGCTGGTGTCCCGTGACAATTTTGAACTGTTGCGACAGGCGGTTATTGACGACGTCGGGGGTATTCTTGAGCTGATCGCGCCACTGGAAGCCGCTGGCGTCCTGGTGCACCGCTCACGCGAGTTGCTGGAAGCGGAAATCGATTACTTCAAGGTCATCGAGATGGAAGGCACCATCATCGCCTGCGCAGCCATCTATCCGCTGGACGAAGACAGCGGCGAAATTGCCTGCATCGCCATTCACAAGGACTATCAGGAAACCGGCCGCGGCGATCACCTGCTGCGGGCGCTGGAAAAGGAAGCGCGCAGACAGGGCATGAACAAGGTGATCGTGCTGACTACACAGACTGCACACTGGTTTCTGGAACGCGGATTTACACCAATAGACATTACCGATCTGCCGATCAAGAAGCAGGAAATGTACAACTACCAGCGCAATTCGAAGGCATTTCGCAAGCAACTTGGCTAGCGCGGAGTCACCCGCGCAGTAGTCTGGTTAACGTTCCAGCACCACAAAACTGTAATCGTAGGGGTTGGCGCCGGAGGCAGAAAAGTCTTCGCGCCCCAACTCATGCCAGGCGGCCAGTTCAAACTCGGGGAAGTACGCATCACCGTCAACATCGGCGTGCACCTGGGTCATGTACAGTCGATCAGCCATGGGCAGGGCCATTTCGTAGATCTGTGCACCGCCCATCACCACGGCTTCATCGCCCCCGTCAATGGTGGTGACATGTTCAGCCAGGGTAATAGCTGCCTCCAGCGACTGCACTACTTTGACACCCTCGGCAGTGAATTCGGGGTCGCGACTGATAACTATATTGGTCCGACCGGGCAGGGGCCTCCCGATAGACTCCCAGGTCTTGCGGCCCATGATGATGGGTTTGCCCATGGTAACCTGCTTGAAATAGCGCAGGTCTTCGGGCAGGTACCAAGGCAGCGCATTGTTGCGGCCAATCACTCGGTTGCGGGCCATGGCCCAGATTAACGCCAGTCTCATATCATTTCCTGATGGTTAGGCTATACCGCAATGGGTGCCGGTATACTGGGATGTGCCTGGTAGCCCACGATATCAAAATCTTCGAATTTGTAATCAAAGATACTGTCGGGCCGGCGTTTTATCTCCAGACGCGGTAATGGCAATGGCTCGCGGCTCAATTGCAGCCGGGCCTGCTCGAGATGGTTACTGTACAGATGCGTGTCGCCACCGGTCCAGATAAATTCGCCGACATCCAGATCACACTGTTGTGCCACCATATGAGTCAGTAGCGCATAGGATGCGATGTTGAACGGCACACCCAGAAATGTATCTGCCGAACGCTGATACAGCTGGCAGGAAAGCCTGCCGTTGGCCACATAGAACTGAAACAGGGAGTGGCAGGGTGGCAGCGCCATCTCATCGACGTAGGCCGGGTTATAGGCGACCACCATCAGACGACGCGAATCCGGATTGGTCCTGATCTGATGTATCAGCTTGCTGATCTGGTCAACTGACTTGCCATCTTTGGCCGGCCAGGAACGCCATTGAAAACCGTATACGGGACCCAGGTCACCGTTTTCATCGGCCCACTCGTCCCAGATCGACACACCATTGTCTTTCAGGTATTTGATATTGGTGTCGCCACTGAGGAACCACAACAGTTCGTGGATGATAGAGCGCAGATGCAGTTTTTTGGTGGTCAGCAGCGGAAAACCATCCTGCAGATTGAAGCGCATCTGGTGACCGAATACCGACAGGGTACCGGTACCGGTGCGATCGGTTTTGACCGCCCCTTCATCAAGAATACGTTGCAGCAAGTCCTGAAACTGTTTCATGTCTCTCCTCTTTTAGCCTGCTTTGCCGGCGCAGGTTGCCGGTACGCAATCACCAGCAGAATGGCACCCGCGATTATCATTGGCACCGACAGCATCTGGCCCATGGTCAGCCAGTCCAGCGCCACAAAGCCCAGCCATGAATCGGGCTCACGATAGAACTCAACAAAGAAACGCTGGACGCCGTAACCGACCGCAAACAAACCGGAAACCGCGTAGCGTGGGCGTGGCTTCGATGAGAACCACCACATCAGACCAAACAATACCACGCCTTCCAGCACCGCCTGGTACAACTGCGAAGCATGACGCGCCACATCGTCAACGTGTGGGAACACCATGCCCCAGGGCACGTCCGTAGGACGCCCCCACAGTTCGCCGCCAATGAAGTTGCCGATGCGTCCCACGCCCAGCCCGAACGGCGCCAGCGGGGCAATAAAATCGAGCACGTCAAAATAGTGTTTGTTGATGCGCCGCGAATAGATATAAAACGCCAGCATCACCCCCAGAAATCCACCATGGAACGACATCCCGCCTTCCCAAACCCGCAGCAGCCACAACGGATCCCCCAGAAACCGGTCAAAGTTATAAAACAGCACCGAACCAAAACGCCCACCCAGCACCGCCCCCAACGCCCCATAAAACACCAGATCAGCAAGCTGTTCATCACTGAACCGGAATTTCTCCCAGGCGGGCCCGCCCGCCGAAGTGCGCCGAGCGCGAAGGCGGGCCAGATACCAGGCACCCGTAAACGCAACGATATACATGATGCCGTACCAGTGCACCGTCAATGGTCCCAGAGAGAACGCAACGGGATCAATATCGGGGTATGTCAGCATCAGAATTCCTCAGGGTCAGTTGGTGCGCGACGAGCGCAGCAGTCGGTCAACGCCGGCATTGTACAGCGCCAGATCCACGCAGCTGCGAATGCTTTCTGCATCACTCATTTGCATCACATCATTGAGCAGGGTTTTCGCCGAGCTCAGGGTAATCGCACGGATCACCGCTTTCACTTTTAACAGTGTCGAAGCATTCATCGACAAGGTATCAAAACCCATGGCCATCAACAGTATCGCAGCACCGGGATCACCCGCCATCTCCCCGCAGATACTGACCGGCCTGTTTTCAGCATGTGCGGCGGTCACCACATGCTGCAGCGCGTTCAACACTGCCGGGTGGAAGGCCGAATACAGGTCAGCGACCCGGGGGTTGTTGCGATCGACGGCCAACAGATACTGGGTCAGGTCGTTACTGCCCACGGAGACAAAATCAACGATCTGACACAAAGCGCGGGTCAGGTACACGGCCGCCGGCAATTCGATCATGACCCCGATAGGCGGCATCTTGACGTCCAGGCCTTCTTCCTGCAGCTCACGCAACGCACGCTTGATGATCTGCGTGGCGCTGGTGACTTCCTGCAGGTTGGACACCATCGGCAACATGATCTGCAGGTTATCAAGCCCTTCACTGGCACGGATCATCGCCCGTGTCTGCGCGATGAAAATTTCAGGGTGGTCAAGTGTCACACGTATGCCGCGCCAACCCAGAAACGGGTTGGCTTCTTCAATGGGGAAGTAGGGCAATGATTTGTCGCCACCAATATCCAGGGTGCGCATGGTTACCGGCTTGGGCGCAAACGCCTGCAGCTGCTCACGGTAGATCTCTGCCTGTTCCTGCTCGCTGGGGAAGCGTTCGCTCAACAGGAAGGGCACTTCGGTACGAAACAGGCCGATACCTTCAGCACCATGGTCCAGCGACCGCACCACATCTGTCATCAGCCCGGTGTTGACCCAAAGACTGACCCGGTGATGATCGGGTGTGATACAGGGCAGATCGATCAGCGCCTCCAGACCACGGACGAACTGTTCTTCCTCTTTAAGCACTTCACCGTAGCGGGCCAGCGTCGCTTCCGAGGGGCTGGTCAACACCGTACCATTGTATCCATCAACAATCAGCGGGCGGCCATCCAGCTTGCGGTAAGGCAGATCCACGGCGCCCATCACCGTGGGTATGCCCATGGTGCGCGCCAGGATGGCAACGTGTGAGTTACCTGACCCCTTTACGGAAATCATGCCTACCAGCTTTTCCCGGGGCACCTCCATCAGCATGGAAGGGGCCAGTTCTTCACCAACCAGGATGGTGTTTTCCGGATACTCGCGCTGCTTGGTGCTTTCGGTTTCCTGCAGATAGGCCAGTACCCGGCTGCACAGATCCTTGATGTCTGCCGCGCGCTCGCGCAGATAGGGGTCTTTCATCTGCTCAAAGGATTTAACGTGGTCGGTAGCAACATCAGCCAGTGATCCCTGAGCCCAGTTGCCCTGACGAATCAGCTCGTTCACTTCCCGTCCCAGCGCGTCATCGTCCAGCATGCGCAAATAAACATCGAACAGCTCGCGCTCTTCAGGACGCAGCTGCTGGCCAACACTTTCGCTAAGGGCACGGATATCGTCACGCACGGATGACAGTGCGGTGGCGAAAGCACTCAGCTCCGCCTCAATGTCATCGATCTGCCGACTGGGGATGATGCTTAGATCGGCATGCGGGAACACCACCACGGCATGTCCGATGGCAACGCCGGAGGCGCCGGAAATGCCGGAAAAGCTACTGTCGGAGCGGCGCTGTCCGGAAGGGCTGACACCCTGAATGGCACCCGTGGCCTCGGCCGCAGCAATAACACCTGCCAGTTGCGCCGACAGGGTAATCAGAAAGGCTTCTTCACCGGCATCAAAGGAGCGCTTTTCACGATGCTGCACAACCAGCACGCCCAGCACCTTGCGATGGTGGATGATAGGCACGCCCAGAAAGGAACTGAACGCTTCCTCGCCGGTTTCTGACAGATAGTGATAATTGGGATGTGACTGGGCGTCTTCAAGATTGACCGGTTCGGCGTTGCGAGCCACCAGACCCACCAGACCTTCGTCCAGTTGCAGACTGACGTGGCCAACCGACTCCTTGCGCAAGCCTTCGGACGCCATCAACACATGACTGCCGATGTCGGTGTCCAGCAGGTAAACAGAGCACACCTGTGTAGCCATAGCTTCGCGCACGCTCGAGACGATGACGTCGAGCGCGGACTGCAGGTCCCGGGCAGAGTTAACTGCCTGAACTATATCTCGCAACCTATCAAGCATATGGGGCTGTCTGCCAGCGTCTCACGAATTAATGAACCGGTTCAGGGGCTTGACCAGCTGCTTTAATGCCTGGCGATAGACTTCTCGTTTAAACTCAATCACCTGGCTCAGCGGATACCAGAAACTGACCCACTGCCAGTCATCAAACTCTGGCGTCATGTTCTGACTGGCCAGACAGATACGCGATTCATCTCCTCGCAGCCCCAGCAAAAACCACTTCTGTTTTTGTCCGATACACACCGGATTGGAGTTCTGCCGGATGTAATGCCGCGGTAACTGATAGTAAAGCCAGTCCCGCGTGCTGGAGAGGATCTCCACGTCCCTGGCCTCAAGCCCGACTTCTTCTTTTAATTCCCTGTACATCGCCTGCTGCAGGCGTTCACCCTGACGAATGCCGCCTTGCGGAAACTGCCAGGCATCCTGGCCTATTCGCTTTGCCCACAGCACCTGTCCTCTGGCGTTACAGATGATGATACCGACATTAGGTCTGAAGCCTTCAGCATCGATCATGTTGGTATCTCATTGATTCCCGTTTACGCAGTGATAGAACAGTTGCTCAGTGGCGGATTTGTTGCGCGATGTCAGCTCTGCATTGTTTCACAAATTCGTCCGGCAAAAAAGCGCCGGTCTCAGGTTATAATGCCGCCCCGTTACCCCCATCAACACAGTAAGCAGGGATTGACCTGATGACAAAACTGGCCATTTTTGACCTCGACAACACCCTGCTGGCAGGCGACAGTGACCACGCCTGGGGTGAGTATCTGTGCCAAGCCGGCCTGGTAGATGCGGATGTCCATCGCCGCCGCAACGACGACTTTTACCAGCAGTACAAACAGGGCGTGCTGGACATGAATGAGTACTGCGAGTTTGCCATTGCGCCCATTGTGGGCCTGCCAGTCACGCGCCTGGCGGAGCTGCATGCCGACTTCATGAGCCAGTTTGTCGAGCCCATGATGCAGAAAAGTGCGGAAAATCTGATCAATGAACACAAAGCCGCTGGTGACATCTGTCTGATTATCACCGCCACCAACCGTTTTATCACTGCGCCGATTGCGGCACGGCTGGGGATTGAGCATCTGATCGCGACCGACCTCGCGCAAGCGGCCGGGGTGCTGACGGGCAGGATAGACGGCAACCCCTGTTTTCAGGCCGGCAAGATCGGCAAACTGCAGTCCTGGCTGGAAGCCCGCGAGGATGCGTCACTGTCCATGCAGAACGCGGTTTTCTACAGCGATTCCTTCAATGATATTCCGTTGCTGGAAGCGGTCGGTGAAGCGGTGGCAGTGGACCCCGATGACAGGTTGCGCCAGCATGCCAGCGAGCAGGGCTGGCGTATTATCAGTCTGCGATCAGGTTGATATCCACGATCAGGTCGTCTGCCAGGCGTTCCAGCTCGGCGCGTAGCGCCTCGATATCGAGGTCGGCCGGTATGTGCAACACCGCCTCGGCACGGAACAGGATATCCGATGACATGGGGGCCGGCACGCACTCGGTGTCCAGGTCATCGACGTTGACGTGCTGACGCGCCAGCGCCCCCGAAATATCACGGATGATGCCCGGGCGGTCATTACCCACCAGGCTCAATCGCAAACTGCGTTGCGGTTTCTCGGCTTCGGCCTGGGCCGACCGCTCAACAATAAGCTTCAGCCGCGGCGACAGCGCATCCAGCGCCGAAATCAGCGCTTCGGCTTTGTCTTCCTCGACACTGACACGCAATATGCCGGCAAACTTGCCCGCCAGCCGCGACATATTGCTTTCCAGCCAGTTGCCCTGATGCTGCGCGACAATCTGCGCCAGCGATTCCACCAGTCCGGGTTGATCGTTACCGATCAGCGTCAGCACCAGATACGTTTTCATAGACAACTACTCTCTATAGTGTTTACCGGTCGGTATTTGCAGGCTTCAGGGCCATGTCTCAGGCGCCGATCATGATCCGTCGAGGGAATTGGCCGAATTCCTCCCAATAGCTGACCCGTTCAGGCAGATCTTCTGCCACTGCCTGCGTATTGCCATTGATGTCCGTCACCCGGGATACCAGTGTGTGTTCGCCGGCTGCGGCACCCTGCCAATCGAAATGAAAGGGTTTCCAGCTGTAGCTGGACGCCTGCGGATCAATGACCGCCTGTTGCCACGGGCCTCCATCAATGCTGACCTCGATGCTTTGCAGCGGTGTGCCATCGTTGAGCGCAAAACCACTGATTCGGTGGCTGTTGCCGCGGCGGGTGACCCGTGCAATCACGGATTTCAGGTTCATGCGCGCAACCGAGTTCTCCACCCAGCGCTCCTGATCGCCCACCATTTCCTTTTTCAGGGTCACGTAGTCGCGGCCCATGAAGCGGCCCATATAACGCGTGTCCTGCACATGAATCTGGGTCAGCCATTTGACATTGGCCACGCCGTAGAAACCGGGCACCAGCAGCCGTGCCGGGCGTCCGTGATGCACGGGCAGGGGCTGGCCATTCATTTCAAAGGCAATCATATTGTCATCACGCATCGCGTCTTCCAGCGACAGACTGCGGGCAAAGGCCTTGTCCACCTGGCGACCACGGATTTCTTCCTGGCCGATGTCGCCGCCAAAAAAGACGACTTCACGCCCGTCTTCCTGAACGCCCGCACGCTCCAGCACAGCCTTCAGGTTGATGCCGCGCCAGCGCGCATTACCCACCAGGCCATGGTACATGCGGTTGCCATTGCCACCACATTCAAACCCGACATCCAGCGTCTGGTCGGGCAGTGCCATCAGCTCATCCAGGGTAAAGCTCAGGGGTCGATCCACCAGGCCGGTGACCGTCAGGCGGTAGTTGCTGACATCCAGTTCGGGTTGACCGTAGTGCTGCACCACATAGAAATCGTCGCTGTAAAAATTGTTGATCTGTCGCGTATCGATGATGTGCGTCATGCCCGGGCGGCGCGGGCCGGGGTCATATCCCTCGGGTACGTCCAGAAACGGAATCAGCTCCTCGCCCTGGGCCAGTGCCATCCAGGGAAAGCTGGCGCTGGCCGCCATCACCCCGGCTCCCAGTCCAGCTTTCAACATGTTTCTGCGGCTTTCGCTCTCGATTGTCATAATCCCACCTTTTCGCGTTTTTTATAGTTGTCTGAAGGTCTGACTCTTTAGTCCCGGCTCAGTGCTGATGACCACCTGGTCCGTGTACATGGCGATGCGCCACTTCTTCTGCCGTTGCCTGGCGTACGCCCAGCACTTCTATCTGATAGTGCAGGGTTCGGCCCGCATACGGGTGGTTGGTATCAAGATCCACGTTGAACTTGCCGACCTTGATCACCAACGCGTTTTTGATGCCACGGTTGGTTTTCACCGAAACGATGGCGCCGGGTACCAGATGCTTGCGCTCGGGTGCCCGATGCAGGTGTTTGATGGGTATGCGCAGTATCTCGTTGGACGTCCGCGGTCCATAGGCCTGCTCGGGCGCCAGGGTAATCTCGATACGATCACCGGCACGCTTGCCTGCCATCGCCTGTTCCAGGCCCGGCACCACATTGCCGTGACCGTGCAGATACAGTAGAGGCTGCCGTCCGAACGAAGCTTCCAGCCATTGCGATCGATTACCATCAGGGCGCACTTCGCACAGGCGGTAATGAAAGGCCACAACGCGGTTGGTGTCCACGCGCATGGTCAGGTGTGAGGGCGGCTCCTGCACGCTGCTGAAATTGACCGAGGCACCTTCCACGCGCTCTTTTGGGGCTGGCTCGGCGGGCTTGGCGGCCGGTGCGGGTTTAGCCGTGTCGGGTTTTGAGGCCACGGCTTTTTTTGCTTTCGGCTTGGCGGCGGTGCTTTTAACGGTTGTTTTTGCCTTACTTTCAGCAGGCTTGGCAGCCGATTTTTTAGCTGGGGCGGTCGCGGCAGTGGATTTGCCGGGCGCCGCAGCTTTGGGCGCGGCTTTCTTAGGAACTGCTTTTCCGGGGGCTGCTTTTTCTGGAGTTGCGGTCTTGGGAGCTGCTTTCTTG
>CAJXPR010000087.1 GCA_913058135.1 uncultured Gammaproteobacteria bacterium | reverse complement strand
CGGCATACGAGATTTCTGGCTGTCTCGTGGGCTCGGAGATGTGTATAAGAGACAGCGTATATTGCCGAGGTCGAAATCGACAATGGCAATATGAGCTACGATGACATGGCTTTCATCAGTGAGAAAGCCTGGCGTACACAAGGCTCCAAAACCTTTGTTGATGTGAACAGCCGGGTCCGGGTCGAAGACCTGCTGCGCGGTATCATCATTCAGTCCGGTAATGACGCCAGCGTGGCCATGGCCGAGCATATTGCCGGCAGTGAGGAGGCCTTCGCCGATCTGATGAACCAGCATGCGCGTGCGCTGGGCATGGACGATTCCTATTTTGTGAACTCCAGCGGACTGGACGACGACGGCAATACCAATCTGATGTCTGCCCGGGATCTTGCGACATTGGCGCGCGCCACGATTGTGGAGCATCCGTCTCATTACGCCATATATGCCGAGCGTGAATTCACCTTTAACGGAATCACTCAGGCCAATCGCAACACCTTGCTGTTCCGGGACCCGACCGTCGATGGCATGAAAACCGGCTGGACCACACAGGCGGGTTATTGTCTGGTGGCGTCGGCCGAGCGCGATGGCATGCGCCTTATTGCCGTGGTCATGGGGACTGCCAGCGAAGAGGCTCGCGTCATTGAAACCCAGAAAATGCTGAGTTACGGGTTTCGCTTCTTTGAGACCTTCAAGCTGTATGATGCGGGTGAAGTGGTCAATTCCGCTCGCGTCTGGTCCGGTGCGCAGAACTCGGTTGATCTCGGCATTCAGGAAGAAGTATTGATCACCATTCCCCGCGGTCGCTCGGAAGATCTGGTAGCAACGGTAGACATGGACGAAGTGATTCGGGGCGGGTTTGAAGCAGGCGATGTCATGGGTTCTGTCGAGATAACTCTGGACGATGAGGTCCTGTATGCCGGTGACGTAGTGGCCATGCAGACGGTCGAAAGGGGCGGCCTGCTGCGCCGGCTCATAGACGCCCTGACCCTGTTCTTTATGGGATTGTTCAACTGACATGACAACTGACAAGCCCGATAAACCTGCCGCGGAACAGGAAGCGCCGAAAATATCCTTTCCCTGTCGTTACCCGGTGAAAGTCATGGGTGAGGCCGTTGACGGTTTTGAGCAACAGGTGCTGGAAATATTTCAGCGTCACGCGCCCGGCACCAGTGAGGAGCATATGGTGGCCCGGCCCAGTGCCAAGGGCAACTACAAGGCATTAACCGTCACCATGCAAGCGACCGGGCTGGCACAGCTGGAGTCGCTGTTTGCTGATCTGAAAACCTTGCCGGCGGTCAAACTGGTCTTATGACCACAAACCGTCCGCTGATCATCCGCCGCATGGGGCTGCGTGACTACGAACCTGTGTGGCGTGCCATGCAGACTTTCACCAACGAGCGGCAACACGATACCCCGGATGAGTTGTGGGTGCTTTCGCATCCGCCAGTATTTACTCAGGGCCAGGCCGGCAAGCCGGAACATCTGCTGGCGCCCGGGAACATTCCGGTTATTCAGATAGATCGTGGCGGGCAGGTGACTTATCATGGCCCCGGGCAATTGGTGGTTTATCTACTGATCGACGTTCGACGCGCGAATCTGGGCGTGCGCGAGCTGGTAAGTTTGATTGAGCAGGCGATTATCGATACCTTGTCGTCTGTGCGGATCGACGCAACAACCCGAGCTGGTGCGCCCGGCGTGTACGTCGGGGAGGCCAAGATTGCGGCGCTCGGATTGCGCATCCGGCGCGGCTGTTCTTACCACGGACTCAGTCTGAATGTCGCCATGGATACAGAACCGTTTGCCCGCATCAACCCATGTGGCTATCAGGGTCTTGCCGTGACACAGGTAGCTGATTTCGTAAAGGATACCGATGGGTCGGAATTGATGGTTACCATCGAAAAACTATTACTGCAGCAATTGCTGCCGCAACTTGGCCAGTACAGCTGGATTGATGTCAGACAGGAGTTCGAATGAGTTTTTTGCAGAACCTGGGAAATAACGTTTTTAAAGTCAGTCTGATGGCTGCGCTCCTGGCAGGCGCACTCGCAGCCGGCGCGGTGCAGGCTGATCCATTGGTGCGGGTCAGCACCACTTACGGCAGTTTCACCATTGAACTGTTTGATGGGGCAGCACCGGACACCGTGTCCAATTTTCTCGGATATGTGGATCGGGGTGATTATGCCCGATCACTGTTTCATCGGTCAGAAACCGACTTCGTCGTTCAGGCAGGGGCCTATCAGTGGCAGCGTAATTGCGCTACTGGCATGGATCCGGCAACCTGTTCTGTGACTGCCATCCCGTCACAGGGCAATGTCCGTAATGAGCCGGGCGCCTCCAACACCCGTGGGACCCTGGCCATGGCAAAGCTGGGCGGTGCGCCCGACAGCGCCAACAGTCAGTGGTTTGTCAATCTGGCCGATAACACGGGTCTGGACGAACAGAATGGTGGTTTTACAGTATTTGGTCGGGTGCTGGGTGACGGTTTGGCGGTCGCAGATGCTATTAATGATCTGCCGGTCATTAATGTAGGTGGCGAGGCGCAGCAATTGCCGGTCAGAGACTTTGATACCCAGCAGAGCCTGCTTCCGGTTGAAGCCAACCTGGTACTGATCAATATGCACCGCGTCGAGCGCTTCAGTTCGGCAGTGAACGTATTTGAATACAGTACGGCGTTGCTGAGCACCTCGGTAGACGCCGGAGATCTGGGTCATCTGAGCCTGAATATGCGTCTGATTGACGATGGCCCCGAGCTGGTTTTCGAAATCATTCCCGACAGCATTGTGCCGCTGGCTATCGAGCCTGCCGGGAAAGGGGTGTTTGACGCCGCCGATCAACGTCTGCGGTTGCCGCAGGTTGAACTTAACAATAACGGTCAGGTCAGTGTCATCAACAATGTGGTCATGCGACTGGCTGATGCAGCGCAATTGCGCTTTGTTGTTGAGTCATACGAAGAATAATAATCTTAAAAGAGTCATGACAATATGAGTGCTCCCCGCGGCGAATTCAGTTCACGTTTCGGTTTTCTGATGGCAGCCGCCGGGTCGGCAGTCGGGCTTGGCAATATCTGGGGTTTCCCCACCAACGCTGCCAGTAATGGTGGCGCTGCGTTTCTGTTTACCTATCTGGTGCTCGCTTTTGCACTGGCCTATCCCGCGCTGATGGCAGAGTTGATTATTGGTCGTCATGCCAAGGCTAATGCAGTCACGGCGCTGCGCGGACTGGCGCGGGGACCGGCGACCGCGAAGCTTGGTGTCGCGGTGGGTTATGCTGGCATGATCACCGTCAGTTTGATTCTGAGCTTCTATGCCATCGTCAGCGGATGGATGATGGCCTTCATGTTTTCTGCGGTAGCCGATATTGTCGGTCTGGCATCCTTGTCTCAGTGGCTGGCGACCGGCGGCTTGGCGCGCGACATGGTGTTTACAGCAGTGTTCATGGCGCTGACGCTGTACGTGGTCAACGCCGGTGTTCGCCATGGCATTGAAAAATGGGCCTCTCGCCTGATGCCGGCACTGGTGCTGATTTTGCTGGCACTGATTGTGTACGTCATGACCCTGGAGGGTGCCACAGAAGGTCTTCGCGTATATCTGGTTCCCGATTTCAGTCGCGTGGCGGACACCGGCCTGTTGTTGAGCGCACTGGGGCAGGCATTCTTTTCGCTATCACTGGGTGTGGGCACCATGCTCATCTATGGATCCTACGTCAGCAAGCGGGAAAATCTGCCTGCGCTTGGGGGAATGGTCACCTTGCTGGACATTGGTATTGCAGTGACCGCCGGTCTGCTGATCCTGCCGGCGATGTATGTGGCCCTGGCCAACGGAATCGAAATTTACGATGCCCAGGGTGGGTTGGTCGCCGGGCCGGGCCTGATTGTCGCTGTGCTGCCGGCGTTGTTCGCGCAAATGGGCGATGCCGGCATTCTGGTAGCGTTTGCCTTTTTTGTATTGATGACCATCGCCTCGCTGACGTCATCCATTTCCATGCTTGAAGTGCCGGTTTCCTATGTCGTGGAAGAGCACGGCGCGTCGAGGAAAAAAGCGGTACTGATTCTGGGTTCAACCATCACCGTGATCAGTTTGTTGCTGGTGCTGAATTTCAACACCCTGTTTGACCTGGTGGTGAGTCTGACCACCGAATACAGTCAACCACTACTGGGATTCTTCTTTGCCGTGTTTGTCGGCTGGATCTGGCATCGCAACGGTGTGCTGGCGGAAATCAGACAAGGCTGCCCGGATGCTGAACAGGGCCTGTTCTGGAAAATCTGGCCGTTCTATATCCGTTATATCTGCCCGCTCGCCATCCTGGCGGTGTACGCGCAAATGTTGCTGGGCTGACGCCTGGCCCGCTATCAGTTGCGGGTTGCCAGCACCTGACAGAAGCTGTCGATCTCTGCTTCTGTGTTGTAGTAGTGTAGCGAGGCACGATTGATATCCGGCAATTTGCGTTTTGAGAAGTCCAGCAAATTGGTCTGCAGTCTGGCGACCGACGTGTTGATGTTGTGGTGCCGGAGCCTTTTCTGCAAGCTTGCCGCGTCCTGGCTGGAATCGCTGAAGGTGACAATGCCACTAAGATTCTCGCCCTGTTCGTGCACCGTGATACCGGGAAGTTCTGCAAGTCTGGCCCGCAACCTCGCAGCCAGTGCGCATACGCGTGTTTCAATGGCGTCCAGGCCCAGGTCGCAGGCATAGTCGGCAGCAACGCCCAGCGCGATTTTGCCGGCAACATAGTGTTCCCAGTTTTCAAAACGACGGGCGTCGTCGCGCAAGGTATAACTGTCTTTTCGTGTCCAGCTGGCTGAGTGCAAGTCGACGCTGGGGGGTTCCAGGTAGTCCTGCATACTTTGTCGGACATACATGAAGCCGGTGCCGCGCGGGCCCCGCAGGTACTTGCGCCCGCTGCCGGTAAGCATGTCACAGCCAATTTCGTCGACATTCAGATTGATCTGGCCAGCGGACTGGCAGGCGTCCAGAAGGTAAAAAATTCGGTGTTTGCGGGCAATTTTGCCGACCTCGGCGGCCGGATGTATGACGCCGGACTGACTGGGTATGTGGGTCAGTGCGATCAACCGGACATCCTCATCGACCTTTTCTCGCAAGGTCTGCAGACAGATCTGACCATTGCTGTCGTTGGGGACGACATCTATGCGGATGTGACGCGTCTTGACCAGGTGCAACAGCGTCAGGTAATTGCTTGCATATTCGGACTGTCCGGTAAGGATGCGGTCACCCTGTGTCAAAGGCATCGCCTGCAACAGCAGCGTCCAGGCTCGCGTGGCATTCTCCATGTAGGCAATTTCACGGGGGTTGCAGCCCAGCAACCGGCCGAAGGCATGATAAAAATTTTCCTGGGCTACCTGAGTGGCATCAGCGGCCTCATAGCCGCCGATCCGCTGTTCCAGCAGCAGATGCTGGAACAGCGCGTCATTGACCGGTTGTGGCGATAAGGCGGCACCGGCATTGTTGAAATGAATCAGATCCTGGCAGGCCGGAGTCTGAGCGCGCAGCAGATCTGTGTTCATGGCCTGACTCCATTATGCGAGCTTGATGGCGCGTCCGTGGTTGTAAACTTCAACCAGTTGTTTGTGCATGGCCTTGATGGCTGTGGTGTAGTCTTCTTCATCCAGGACAAACTGGATGTCAACCTGACGCATGCACTGATGTACGCCGAGGATATCAACGCCCGCGTCAGCCAGTGCCTGCGCGCTGCGTGCCAGCATACCCGGAATTTTAAGATCGCTGCCGATGGCCGACACAATGCATACCTTGCGCACGTTGATTTCGGCGCCGGGGAAGAGTTCACCCAGGCTGGCCTGAATGCGTTTGACGGTCTTCAGGTTGGCCGACAGATAGTGCGTGATCGTGTTGGCATTAAGGTCCTTGTTAATAACCTGGGCCTTGAAGCGCGTGATTTGTGCCAGAAACTGCTTTTCGTAGTGAGACAGATCACCCACCATATCCTGATCGAACAGCTCAATGGCATAAACCCCAAGGCGCCCGGCGATAATCTCCACACAGGCAGACTCACTGACATAGTCTCGGGTAATCAGGGTGCCACCGTGTTCCGGTTCAAAGGTGTTCTTTACGCGCAGGTGGATATTCTGCTGACGCAGGCCCTTTGCCGCCCGGGGATGAATGGCTTCCATGCCCAGATTCGCCAGTTGGTCGGCTACGTCATAATTGGTGCGGCCGATAGGCACAGCATTGTCTTCGCCGACAACGCCCGGATCGGCGCTGCTGAGGTGGAATTCCTTGTGGATGATGGCTTCTCTGGCGCCGGTCAGCACAGCGATCCGGCTGAAGATCATTTCACTGTAGCCGCGATCGAAGATGGCCATAAGACCGCCTTCGCAATGGCTGTAGCCGGTCGTAATGGGCAGTTCCCTGCTCAGGTCAATGTCCTTGAATGCGTGGCTGATGTTCTCGTCAAGTGAGTATTGACGTGTGCTTGCCCAGCCCGAGAGGTCTACAAAGCGGGCGTTGATGCCACTGAGTTGCAGCAATTGGGCTGTATTATAGGCGCTGTGAATCTCGCCCAGACTGGCCAGCATCTCGCGGATGGTCTGAATGTAGTCGTTCAGGGCAAAGTGGCCGTGCTGACACAGGCTGGAGACGTCCTGCAGCACGTGCTCTGCATCATCCAGGCGGCCCATGATGAAATCGTTGGCCTGCTTCAGGTGTTCGTCCTCGTGATCGGCAAACAACTCGGTGTTGATCTCCACAATCCGCTGACGCAAGGCTGTCATGGCATCGCGCCAGCTCTGTGATTCCTCGGCGTCGGAGAAAAGTGCAAAAATACCCGGCTGCCCCGTCTTCTTGTGTTCCAGCAGCATGTTGGTGATGCCGGCGTAGGCGGAGACCACGAAGATACGCTGGTAGTAGTTACCTTGCAGTGCCGGATTCATGAAAATGTTCTTTTTGACGGCGTCAAACTGGCTCATAGAGGTACCGCCGATCTTTTCGACGGTGTGCTGGAGATGCGTGTCTGATGCTTGCGCGTCTGTCATTGCGAGTCCTGTGGTTTGGGAATGAAATGGGTCACGTTCAGCGATGAGTTGTCTAAACGGGGCGTAATTATAGCGCAATGGGCCGTCAATTTCATGTTTGTGCCCGAGGCAGGGTCAGCGGGGCGCTACTCGAGAATATGAAAGTATACGTAGCTGGCATCCGGGTCCTGGGGAACCGGGTAGCCAATTTCCGACAGTGATATGCTGTGGAACAGCTTTTTATAACGGTCACAGAGAGAATTGAAAATGACTTCCTGAATGATCAGGATATTGTAGTGTGTCAATCCCATCAGGTTTGCCTGTTGCCGAAAAATGTCAGCAATCACCGGGTTTTTGCGCATCTCTTCGTAACGATAGGCCTGGATCAGTGCATCGCCAAACAGGTCATAGGAGCGAATGCCGCTGCTCTGGAAGGTGCCTTGCACGGAATTGTAGGCCAGGCCCATGGCGGCCTTGATCGGGTGGCCGTAAGCGAACTTGTCCACCTCGGTATTGAAGGCCCGGAACATCAACAATGCCGTCTCCACGGCGTGATCCGCCAGCGTATCCTTCTGATCCGTCAAAAACGGATAACCGATGGCGCTGATAAAGCCATCTCCGGTTTCCTTTAGCCGGAATGCACGTGACTGCAGGGGATTATGCTGATATCCCATCATGCAGATCTGGGAAAAGGCGCGGAAGATCTCCAGAAAGAATGATTGGGTGCGCTCGTGTTTGATGGCACTGGAATTCTGTACATCAAAAACATTAATGATGGCCTTGCTCTTGGCCACCGGCATGGTTTCTTCCAGCTGGTCACCGGCTTTGATTCTGGCTAGCTGGTGAGGATATACAAGTTTGGACAATTGTTTGTACAGGTGTTGCCTGGTATCTGCGTCAATTGACTTATAGTAGAAACGGGTCTGTATGCGTCGGAAAAAGATCCAGCTGACAATGATGCCACCGAGATAGCCTTGTACAAACTGCATGGTATTGATGGAAAGGTATTGCGCGTTGATCAGATAAACAAGAACGGCTGCCAGTGCGGTGAAAACCGTGTTTCTGCCGAGCGTCACGGCGAACGAAGCATGGTAGGAAAACGCGGTTGTCATCAGGATGACAAAGTTGATCTGGCCGGACAGGGCCAAAAATGCATCAGACTGTTCAGTGGTGGTCATGGCGGGCGCGAATACGTAGCTGAGCGACTGACAAAAGCCAAACAGTATGCCTAGCAAAAAGACGTCGAGCACGGTGCGCGCATACTTGTCCAGTCGCGAGAAAATCAGCGACGCCCAGGGATAGGCAAAGATCAGCAGTATCGGGAAGGCGTACGCCAGCAGGGCCTTGCTGGCCATCGGGTTGCCGGCCGAGCGCAGGCTTAACCAGGTGAATATTGACGAGGCGATCAGCAGCAGTGCGGCGGTCTTGCCCGGCCAGTTGCGCAACGCCCGTGAGGCATCATCACGCAGTTCGTCCCGGAACTCATCGAGGTGTTCTTTGCAGTACGCCGAATATTTATCAAAATTCATATTATTATGTGTCGCTATGGATGCTTGATAGAGGTTGCCGTCTGCAGTCACCCGGTTAGCTGTCCGGCAGTCCATGCCAATGCCGGTGGGTGACACGATTATACAGATTTAGCTCCGATCGGCAATTGCGCGCAACAATAGCTGAGTGTATAAAAGCGGTTGTATCAATTATTGGCTGATGGAGTTTAACCGCATGCTTTTCCCGTTCGCGTTTTTCGTTTACCTGTTGATCGTCCTGAGCCTTCTGTGGGGAAGGGTGTGGTTCTTCAAAGTAAATGCCGGCACGCCTCGCCTCGCAGCATTGATGTACGACCTGGCGGTTGCAGTGCAGATGATACTGACGGCCTATTTCTTTTTTAATGTGACGGATGTCACAAAACCTGTGTTAGGGATTTGTCTGCTATTGTATCTGTTTTCTCTGGTGCTATTCTGGTGGGCAATTTTTACAGCGAAGTCACTCGATTTCGCGTTTAGTAATCACGTAGGGAGTATTGTGACAACAGGTCCTTTTGGTCTGTTCCGGCATCCTTTTTATGTCTCGTACATTCTTGTCTGGACAGGCAGTACCCTGTTGTTTAACTCCCCGTTGCTGTGGATAACACTGATTTACCTGATCGCCTTCTATACACTTTCCGCTCGGAAGGAGGAGGGGTTGATCCTGAAGAGCACGCAAGCCGAGCAGTACCAACACTACCAACAACATGTAGGCATGTTCCTACCGAGGATTAAAAAATGGAAGCAATCAAATTCAAGACCTTGAGCAATGATCAGGATATCGACACTTTTCTTAGCCGTTTCGAAAGTTATGTCGGTGTCAAACTGCCATATGATTACGCCCGGCGCAGCACATTTGTTGCGGGCTTCAAAGGCGAGGAAATGGTCGGGGGCTATATGCTGGTGACCAAGCCCGAGTTTCGTAGTCTGATGTTTGTACCGGATACTGTTCGCGCTGAACATGAGTTCTTCAGGAACGATAGTTACGATATGATGGAGATAAACGGCGTCTGGATGAGCGCCTCCTTAAAGACAGCGGCGGAGCAGTTCGGAATCTGGTTGCGCCTGATTCTGGATGCCTTCAAGTGCCGTAAACAGTATGTCCTGCTGATGGCCAATCAGCGCAACCTCAATATCCGCCATGTGCATGCCATGACCGGCGCCAAGGATATCTATGAAGGCGAGCCCATGCTGATGGCAGGTGAGAAGAGTCATTCGACGATACGGGTCAGTTACACCACGCGCTGGTCGCTGCTTCTCAATGTGCCGCGTTACTGGCTCGAGTACAAGAGTCGTGAACGCCGTTTTCATCGTCGGCTCAAGCAGCGCGCCTACTCACGTGTGACTGCCAAGGCCTGATCTCGGCAATCGGGCGACTCTTGTTATTGGTAGACAGGCGAACCGGTCCCAGGGATGCGGGCAGGTTCGCTTGTGCCACAGCCTGACAATGATTATGATGATCTGCACAGCAACAGTGCCTACGGCAGGGGGATCTGATCTTGAATCAGGACAAGGTGAAACGGCTCCTGGAAGAGCTCCGGACGGAGTTATCCAGGACTGATACGCTGGACGAAAATACACGTGAATTGGCCGAAAAGGTGGACAGAGACCTGGATGAGCTGGTGGAATCCTCGCAGCCCAACAGCCCGGAGCTAGACGACGCAATTGCGCTCGAGGCCCGGTTTGCGGCTAACCATCCGGTTGCCGAACGTATCATGCGGGAATTGATCGCCACCCTGAGCCGAATCGGTGTCTGACCCAGACCCCGCAAAGGCCTTCAGGCAGATGCAAACCGGGTAACCAGTTGCTCGAGCACGACCCACGGCGGTGCCGTGTGCATGCCCTTGACGGCAAGGTCTACTTCTCTCACCTGATCAAGCAGTTGCATGGTTGTGGCCGGTTTTAACCGGCGTAGAGCTTTCTCGGTCAATGCCTGCTTGTTTTTCCACACTTGATGGCTCTGAAAGACCGCTGACTGAGCTTCGCCGCGCTGCAGGCGAGTGCCCATATCAGTCAATTGGCGGAGCTCTTTTGCCAGCATCGCAGTAATCATCAATGCCTCCGAGCCTTCATCGCGCATCCTGCGTACGGTCTTGAGAGCGCGCCGGGGGTTGCCCCCCAGGCAGGCGTCCACCAGTCCAAAGATATTGTAACGGGCATTATCGGCCACGCTGCGAGCGATGCGCTCCGAGGTTATGTGC
Source organism: uncultured Gammaproteobacteria bacterium (assembly GCA_913058135.1). Taxonomy (GTDB): domain Bacteria; phylum Pseudomonadota; class Gammaproteobacteria; order Pseudomonadales; family Pseudohongiellaceae; genus Pseudohongiella. The sequence continues at coordinate 6,382 of CAJXPR010000087.1, read as the reverse complement.
GCATCCTTGCCAAATAGCAGACTGAGTTTTTCGATTTCCTGATCGGCCGCCAGCAGGTTGCCTTCGATCCTGTCGGCCAACAGTTGAACAGCGTCCGGATCGACGCGTAGTCCGTGGTGCTGCATGCGCTGCTGTATCCAGCGGGGCAGGCGAGTTGCGTCGACCGGATAGATCTGTACTACCAGGGATGCCGCTTCCAGTTTGCGGAACCACTGAGTCTTGGTGCTGGCCGCTTCTATTCGGGGGCTGATCAACAGCAGTATATTGTCCGGTGAGGGATCGTCCAGACAGGCTTGCAGGGTTTTGCGCGCAGTGTCATCAAGCTTGCTGGCTTTGAGGCGCAGCTCGATCAGCTTCTTGTCAGAGAACAGTGACATGCTGTTGCTGGCATTGATCAGTTCTCGCCAGTCAAAACCGTTGTCGACATCATGCAGCTCGCGCTCGGAAAAGCCCTGCTCACGGCAGGTCTTGCGTACCAGGTCCGAGGCTTCGCGCATCTGCAGCGGCTCGTCGCCGCTGAGCCATATCATGGCAGGCAGTGCTTTGTTCAGTTGCGGGCCTAACTGATCGAGGTAGATTTTCATATCAGTGTGTCGCGCTAGAGATTGAGGGCCTGAAGTTGTCGTAGCATCTGCTCAGCCATAGCGCGGCGCATGTCCTCCAGTGCCAGGTCACGGCCGCTGTTGCTGCCGCTGATGTTGGCGGTGTCTTCGTAGAAATTGCCGCGTGTGGTAATGGTTTCGGGTCCGCCGATCAGTGCACCGTCCTGATAGAGCGTGGCATCGACATTCAGAATCAGTTCGTACTGACCAGCGCCGGCCCGGGTATTGATGCTGATAGTGCGCTGCTCCAGGGTCTCCGGGCTCAGTGCCAGCGCATAACCTTCCGTTACCGCTGCGGTATCGGGGCTGGCACTGATCACGGTTAATTCGGGCACGCTTACGCCATTCGCCCGCAACACCTGCGCGAGGGTATCGGCCAGCGGATAGAACCCGCCAGGCTGGATGATGGTCATACGATCGAACGACAGCGCCGCCTGTTCACTGCCGCGCAGGGCAAAACCGCAGGCATTGACGGTCAGCACCAGCAGTCCCAGACAAACCAGCCGCAACGCCTGCATCAGCTCACCACAATGTTGATGAGTTTGCCGGGCACAACAATAATCTTGCGAACTGTCTTGCCCTCGGTGAATTTCTGCACATTGGCGTCTGCCAGCGAAAGCGCTTCCAGTGTCTTCTGATCGGTCTCCCTGGCGACATCCAGTTTGCCGCGCAACTTGCCGTTGACCTGAATAACCAGTTGCACCTGATCCTGCTCCAGCGCGCTTTCGTCCACTGCAGGCCACGGGCAATCAATGATCGCATCATCGTGGCCGAGGTGTTGCCACAGGGCGTGACAGAAATGCGGCACGATGGGTGACAGCGTCAGCAGCACCACTTCCAGGGCCTCGTGCACGACACTCCGGTTCATGGCAGAACCGGCATCCGGGGTCTTTGCAGCATCGTCCTGAAACCTGTTGACGGCATTGACCAGCTCCATCACAGCGGCAATGGCGGTGTTGAAGGTCTGTCGGCGACCAATGTCGTCAGCCACTTTCTGCAAGGTGCTGTGAGTCTTGAAGCGCAACTGTTTCTGTTCGGAAGTCAGTGCCTGCACATCGACTGCCGTGATGCCGCTGGCATCGTGCGCGGTCATGGTCCGCCACAGCTTGCGCAGAAAACGGGCACTACCCTCAACACCGCTGTCCGACCACTCAAGCGACTGGTTGGGCGGCGCCGCGAACATGGTGAACAGGCGCACCGTGTCGGCACCATACTGCTCAATCAGGGTTGCCGGTTCTACCGTATTGCCTTTGGATTTCGACATCTTGGTACCGTCCTTTAGCACCATGCCTTGCGTCAACAGGCGTTTGAATGGTTCATCGGAACCGATCAGGCCTTCGTCGCGCATCAGCTTGTGGAAAAAGCGGGCATAAAGCAGGTGCAGGATGGCATGTTCGATGCCGCCTATGTATTGATCCACAGGCAGCCAGTAATCGGCGCGTTGATCCAGCATGCCGGTTTTCAGGTCGTGGCTGGTGTACCGGGCGTAATACCAGGATGACTCCATAAAGGTATCGAACGTGTCGGTTTCCCGCTCTGCGGCGCCGCCACAGGTCGGGCAGGTGGTCTGGTAGAACTCGGGCATCCGTTTAATGGGCGAGCCAGAATCGGTGAAGCTGACCTCTTCCGGCAGAATCACCGGCAGATCCTGTTCCGGCACGGGCACAGCGCCGCAACTGGCACAATTGATGATCGGAATCGGCGAACCCCAATAGCGCTGGCGCGAAACGCCCCAGTCGCGCAGACGGAAATTGACCTTCTTTTCACCTTTGCCACGCTCGCGCAGCCAGGCCTCGATCCGGTCAAACGCCTGCTCGGAGGTCAATCCGTCGAATTCACCTGAATTGATCAGGATGCCTTTATTTGTGAATGCCTTCTCGCTGAGATCACAGCCTGTCTCGCCGTCGACCGGTTCAACTACCTGGCGGATATCAATTCCATATTTTTTGGCAAATTCGTAGTCACGCTGGTCATGCCCGGGAACGGCCATGACCGCGCCGGAGCCGTAGGCCATGAGCACAAAATTGGCGACATAGACCGGCACCGTATTGCCGGTCACCGGGTGAACGGCTTTGAAACCGGTGTCCATGCCCAGTTTCTCCATGGTAGCCATGTCGGCTTCGGCCACTTTGATATGACTTTGCTGTTCGATAAACTCGGCAATGGCGCTGTTTTCGGCTGCGGCCTGTGTAGCCAACGGATGCTGGGGAGCCACGGCGACGTAAGTAACGCCCATCAGGGTGTCCGGACGTGTCGTGTAAACACTGAGCGTTTCTGGGCTGCCAGCGACGTCAAACTGCAGCTCCACGCCTTCGGAGCGGCCGATCCAGTTGGCTTGCATGGTACGTACTTCTTCGGGCCAGCCATCCAGCTTGTCTAGGTCGTCCAGCAATTCCTGGGCATAAGCGGTGATCCGGATAAACCACTGCGGGATCTTGCGCCGCTCCACCAGGGCGCCGGAACGCCAGCCGCGGCCGTCAACTACCTGTTCATTGGCCAGTACGGTCTGGTCGACCGGATCCCAATTGACTTCGGCCTCCTTCTTGTAAACCAGGCCCTTGGCAAACAGACGGGTAAAAAACCACTGTTCCCAGCGATAGTAGTCCGGGTGGCAGGTCGCCAGCTCGCGACTCCAATCGTAGGCGTAGCCCAGTTGCTTGAGCTGCCCGCGCATATAATCAATATTGCTCCAGGTCCAGGCGGCCGGCGCAGTTTTGCGCTGCATGGCGGCATTCTCCGCGGGCAGGCCAAATGCATCCCAGCCCATGGGCTGCAGTACGTTTTTACCCTGCATGCGCTGGAAGCGCGCAATGACATCGCCTATCAGATAGTTGCGCACATGACCCATGTGGAGGTGGCCGCTGGGATAGGGGAACATGGACAGGCAATAGAACTTCTCTTTATTGCTGTCTTCCACAGCTTTGAATGACTGATTGCTCTCCCAGTACTGCTGGGCCTGTGCCTCAACTTCCTGTGGCTGATATTGTGTTTCGCTAGTTGTGCTCATGGATGTCTGTTGGTCTCTGATCTGTCTGTCTCTGATTGGGTCTTTGCGAAAGGCTCTGCCAGTGGTCGATTATCCGTCAACGCTGGCGTTGGATACCGTGTCTGTCAGCAGGGTCAGTTTCAGCAAGCGCACCTGTCTGCTGTCAGCATTCAATACCGTGAACAGGAAGGGGCCGATCGTCACAGTTTCGTCGCGCTCTGGAATGTGTCTCAGATGTTGAAGCACCACGCCGCCTACGGTGTCGGCCTCGTCATCGCTAAACTCGGTGCCGAAGTGTTCATTGAATTCATCGATCGGGGTCAGTGCCTTGACAATGTACTGATTGTCGTCGAATTTCTTGATGTAATTCTCGTCGTCCACATCATACTCGTCATCTATTTCACCGACAATCTGCTCAAGGATATCCTCAATGGTTACCAGGCCGCCGGCGATACCGTACTCGTCGATCACCACTGCCATGTGATTGCGGGTTTCCCGAAATTCCTTTAACAGGACATTGAGCCGTTTGCTTTCCGGAACACAGGTAGCCGGTCGCATGATGTCTTTCAGATTGAAGCGCTCGGCGTTATCAGCCAGTGCCAGCGGCAACAGATCCTTTGCCAGCAGGATGCCAATCACCTGGTCCGGGTTGTCGCCGGTGACCGGAAAGCGCGAATGCGCTGCTTCAACCACGATATCGAGTATGTCCTGCAGGCTCTGGCGAACTGATACGGTGACCATCTGCGAGCGTGGAATCATGATCTCGCGTACCTGCATCTGGGATACCTGCAGCGCACCTTCGATAATGCTCAGAGCTTCGGCATCGAGCACCTGATCCTGCTCGGCATTGCGCAGCAGCGTCAGCAGACTCTTGGTGTCCGTCGGTTCGTCAGAAAAAACCTGAACGATGCGCTCCAGCCAGGTGCGCTGTCTGGGCTCTGTACTCGGTGGTTCTTCAGTCATGCCTGAAATGATCTCCGGTGTTTGAAAATGTATGTCCTGGCCAGGTTGGTATCAATGGGCAAGATAGGGATTGCTGTAACCCAGGTGGTCCAGTATCCGGATCTCCTGTGCTTCCATGTGTCGGGCATCTTCGTCGCTGATATGGTCATAGCCGCTCAAATGCAGAACGCCGTGTACAACCATGTGCGCCCAGTGTGCATCAACAGCCTTGTTCTGTTCCTGCGCTTCGCGACTGACCACCGCTGCACAGATTACCAGATCGCCAAGTGGCAGCTCCTCCAGCCGGGCCAGTATCGTGTCGGGCAGGTCGCAGCCAAACGACAGGACATTGGTGGCATAGTCCTTGTCACGAAAGCGATGATTCAGTGTGGCCGACTCGTCACTGTCGACGATCCGGATGCTCAGAGACACCGGTCGGTCCGGCGGCTCCGCAGCGTGGACTGTCTGTATGGTAGCAGCAGCCCAGCGCCGGAACTGTTCAGGTTCGGGGAGGCTATCGTCGCTACTGTCATTGATCAGATCAGTTATCACGGTCATGGCTTGAGCTGTTGTCATGGTTAAGCGAGGTAATGGTATTCAGGCGTTCATAAGCGTCGTAGGCCTCGACGATCTTTTGCACCAGCGAGTGCCGCACCACGTCCTTGGAGTCAAAGAAACTGAAGCCGATTCCGGCGACGTTATGCAATACCTTTAACCCGTGAACCAGGCCCGAGCGTGTGCCTTTGGGCAAATCTATCTGGGTGACATCGCCGGTAATGACGGCGGTTGAGCCAAAGCCGATACGGGTCAGGAACATTTTCATCTGCGACACCGTGGTGTTCTGGCTTTCATCGAGAATGATAAACGCGCCATTGAGGGTACGGCCGCGCATATAGGCCAGAGGGGCTACTTCAATGACGTTCTTTTCAATCAGGCGGGTCACTTTCTCAAAGCCAAGCATCTCATAAAGCGCGTCATAAAGCGGACGCAGATACGGGTCGATTTTCTGTGACAGATCGCCGGGCAGGAAACCGAGCTTTTCGCCGGCTTCGACGGCTGGTCGCACCAGCAGTACCCGTTTGACTTTATCTTGCAGCAAAGCTTCCACGGCACAGGCGACTGCCAGATAAGTCTTGCCGGTGCCGGCGGGACCTATGCCAAAATTGATGTCCAGTTGACGGATGGACTCGACATACTGGCGCTGGTGCTTGCCGCGGGGCTTGACCGAGCTCTGTGGCGTCTTGATCAACACGGCTTTGAAGTTCTCTTCAACTTCCTGCGTGGTCGCCGTGTCAGCCTGGGCAGCAGTGTCTGGCTGGAAGCCCGATTCTTTCAGAGTCAGATGCACCATGTCAGGGCTGATTACAGCGCCGTCAGCCGTGGCCTGGTACAGTGAATCAAGCACGCGGGCACCTTCGTCGACCGCCGGCGCGTCGCCGGAGAGCTGAAAGACATTGCCACGTTGGCGAATTTCCAGGGTCAGTGACTTGGCTATCTGATGGATGTGTTCGTTTAGATGCCCGCACAGATTGGCCAGCCGAAGGGCATTTTCCGGTTCCAGTGTGAACTGTCGAGTCTGTTGTTCAGTAGCCATGTAGTTGGGGTCGTACCTCCGGTCAGTCTGGTGCCGCTGTGCGCGGGGCAGACATGACTGTGTCAGAATAAAATGATGTCAGCCAGTACAGGTAACCAGGCCGGTCCGATCAGTATAGTGCAAGTTAAAGTTCACCCGCCAGTGAGTTGGGGAATGCTTCGACAATCTTTACATCAACAAATGAGCCGGTCAGCGACAGATCATCGCAGCGGAAATTCACCACGCGATTGTTCTCCGTGCGTCCCTGCATCATCACTT
>CAJXPR010000086.1 GCA_913058135.1 uncultured Gammaproteobacteria bacterium | reverse complement strand
CGAGATTTCTGCCTGTCTCGTGGGCTCGGAGATGTGTATAAGAGACAGGCGGTGATGAGGTCGTCCCCCAAAAGTCCGGCGGCAGTTCACCGGTAGAGTTGGCCACGACCCCCGAGACGCCTGCGGAACCTGCCGGCCTCCTCACTCCGGCTGCCACACCAGCTGTCACACCTGATGCCTCACCGGTGCTCTCACCGGCAGAGGACATCGCCGATGCTGAACCTTTGCTGCCCGATGTGGATGTCACTGCCGTCTCTGGCAATCGGCTGGTGATCATACTGGATGATATCGGTTACAGCGCTGAGGCCGGCGAGCGCGCTGTCCAGCTGCCCGGTGCGGTGACCTACGCCGTGCTGCCGTTTACGCCACACGGACAGGCGCTGGCCCGGATGGCACACGAGGCGGGCAAGGAAGTCATGCTGCACGCACCGATGAGCAACCTGGCGGGCATGGCGCTGGGTGAAGGTGGTCTGACACTGGCACTGCCCGAGGAAGAGTTTGTCCGCACGCTGCGCGCAGCCATTGCCGACATACCGCATGTGGTTGGCGTCAACAATCATACCGGTAGTGAATTGACTGCGGCCGAACTGCCCATGCAATGGGTCATGCGCGAGTTAAAAGCACAGGGTCTGTTTTTTGTCGACAGCATGACCACGGGCAAAAGCGTGGCTGAAAAAATCGCCATCGACAATCACGTGCCTGCTCTGAAGCGCCATGTCTTCCTTGATAACGAGGCGACCCCGGAAGCGATCGACCGTGAGTTTCAACGCGCCCTGGCCATCGTGCAGCAACAGGGTTACGCCGTGGCTATCGGCCATCCCTACCCGGAGACCCTGGCGTATCTGGAGCAGGCCATCAGGCTGTTGCCAGCGCAAAACATTGCCCTGGTCCCGGCGTCCGCCCTGCTGCCGCAGCCTTAATCGGAAAGCTTCAGTGACATCAGTGAAGCGTTACCGCCGGCCGCTGCGGTGTTGGTACTGACCGACTGCTCCGTGGCAAACCGGGTCAGATACAGCGGTCCGCCGGCCTTGGGTCCGGTACCCGACAGGCCGGTCCCTCCGAATGGCTGCACCCCCACCACGGCACCGATCATATTACGATTGACATACACGTTGCCGGCCCGGATGCGGGCAGCGATTGCCCTGGCGCGACTGTCGAGCCGGCTGTGGATACCAAATGTCAGGCCATAGCCGGTGGCGTTGACGGCGTCAATAACACTATCGATGTCTTCAGCACGAAATCTGAGCAGATGTACGATCGGGCCGAACACTTCTTCGCGCAACTGGTCTGGCTGCGAGATCTCATACAGCTGTGGCGGGAAGAAGCAGGCGTCGGCATGATCGCCGGCGACCGTTGCAGGCAACTCCACGCGCTTGCGCAGGGTAGCGTTGCTGTCCAGATAATCCGCATGCCGGTTCAGCATGGCCAGTGCATCCGCATCAATCACCGGACCGACGTCAGTGGCAAGGTCAGCCGGATCACCAATACACAGCTCGTCCATGGCGCCGGACAGCAGTGTGATCAGATCTTCCGCGATATCTTCCTGCACCAGCAGAATTCTCAAGGCCGAACAGCGCTGCCCGGCGCTCTGGTAGCCGGACTGCAGCACATCGGCCACCACCTGTTCCAGCAGGGCTGAGGAATCCACGAGCATGGCATTGAGCCCGCCGGTTTCGGCAATCAGTGTTGCGATCGGTCCGTTGCGGGCCGCCAGATTGCGGTTGATGGCGGTCGCCGTTGCGGTGGAGCCGGTAAAGGCGACTCCGGCGATGCGCTTGTCGCTAACCAGGCGGGTGCCTGCCTCTGCTCCGCCAATGACCAGCTGCAATACCTCGCGCGGAATGCCTGCCTGATAAAGCAGATCAACGGCCGCCGTGGCCACCTGTGGCGTCTGCTCTGCCGGTTTGGCCACCACCGTATTTCCGGAGACCAGCGCGGCGGTCACCTGCCCGATAAATATGGCCAGCGGAAAATTCCAGGGGCTGATGCAGACAAACACACCACGACCGCGCATCTGCCAGTAATTGTCCTCGCCAGTGGGTCCGGACAACTCACGCGGCTGAAAATCCTCACGGGCACGCTGGGCATAGTAGCGGCAAAAGTCCACCGCTTCGCGCACTTCGGCAACACCGTCGGCAACGGTCTTGCCACCTTCACGCGTACACAGCGCCATCAATTGCGGCATGCGCGCTTCCATTAATTCGGCCATCCTGTCCAGGCAACGGGCACGTACCTCGACATTCGTCGCCGACCATCTGCTGAAGGCCTCAGCTGCTGCAGACAGCGCCAGGTCAATGTCGTTATTGGTGGAAGGCTGCGGCCCCGACGGAGAGCCTTTATCAGGCCATTGCGAGCGCAATCTGGCCAAGGCCTCGAAGCTGGCCAGGTCGACACCCTGAGCATTACGACGATCGGGATAAAGCTGCGTCGGCAGCGGTATCTGCGGGTGCGGTATTTGCGCCAGCGCCACCACCTGTTCGACCGGGTCGGCTACCAACTCGTCAATCGGCGTATTGTCATCGAAAATGCGATTGACGAAGGATGTATTGGCGCCGTTTTCCAGTAGCCGGCGCACCAGATAAGGCAACAGATCCTCGTGACTGCCCACCGGCGCGTACACCCGGCAACGGTACGTTGACTTGCCATCGCCAATCAGCTGGTCATACAGCGGCCCGCCCATGCCATGCAGGCGCTGGAACTCAAAGCCAGCCTGACCACGGGTATACTCCAGAATGGCCGCCACCGTGTAGGCGTTGTGGGTAGCAAACTGCGGATACAGCTGTGCAGAGTGGCTAAGCAACTTTTGTGCACAGGCCAGGTAGGAAACATCAGTCGATTGTTTGCGGGTAAATACCGGGTAACCGGCCAGCCCGCGCTCCTGGGCGCGCTTGATCTCGGTATCCCAGTAGGCACCCTTGACCAGACGGATCATCAGTCGCCGGTTGGTGCGGCGGGCCAGATCGGCGAGCCAGTCAATCTGGTCAAAGGCCCGCTTCTGGTAAGCCTGCACTGCCAGCCCCAGCCCCTGCCATCCGGCCAGCGACGCATGCAGCGCCAGCTGCTCAAACACTGCCAGGGTCAGGTCCAGCCGGTCGGCTTCCTCGGCATCCACGGTCAGACCAATATTGTAGTGTTTGGCCAGACGCGCCAGCTCCAGCGCCCGCGGGAGCAACTCGGTCATGACGCGTCTGGCCTGCGACACTTCAAAGCGCGGATGTAACGCCGACAGTTTGATTGAGATACCCGGCGCTTCTATTGGATCAAGGCCGGTTGCGCTGTCGCCAATGGCATGTATGGCAGCAGTGTATGCCTGCAGGTAACGCAGACTGTCAGCACGGGTGCGTGCCGCTTCGCCTAGCATGTCATAGGAATGCAGGTAGTGTTTTGCTTCCGGTGCGCGTGAACGCTGCAAGGCTTCGGCTACCGTGCGGCCCATGACAAACTGCCGGGCCATGATGCGCATGGCATGACGGACCGCCTGGCGCACCAAGGGCTCGCCGGCGCGCTGGACCAGACGACGGAATATACGTCGGCCCTGGTCCGCCGGCAGCCCCTGCTGAATGATCCTGCCTGACAGCATCAGCCCCCAGGTGGAAGCGTTCACAAACAGGGATTCGCTGTTACCCAGATGACTTTGCCAATCACCACTGCCCAGCTTGTCTTCGATCAGGCGATCAACGGTGGCTTCATCCGGTGTACGCAGCAGCGCTTCGGCCAGACACATCAGCACCACACCTTCCTGGCTGGACAGCTGATACTCCTGCATCAGGGCATCGACACCCGAACCACTGGCACGGTTGGCACGTACCGTCGACACCAGCTCACTGGCCTGTTCGCGAATACGGTTGTTGTCTGCGAATGAATTCTGTAACGCCTGGCACAGGCGGCGCACATGCGAGGTTTCATCAACACGGTAGGCCTTCAGCACCGGCTGATAGGCGGCAGAGGTAGTCAGCGGCAGTTCGAAGTAGCGCAAGGTGAACCTCCTGACGGAAATCCAAAACCCTACTTTACGCAACGCGTCAGTTTATATCCAGTCGCATGGTGATGCCTTGTTCAGCCATAAACTGCTTCGCCTGCGGAATGCTGAACTCACCAAAATGGAAAATGCTCGCCGCCAGCACCGCATCGGCGCCACCTTCAAGCACACCATCCACCAGGTGCTGCAGGTTACCGACGCCGCCGGAGGCGATCACCGGCACATCCACGGCTTCGCTGACGGCGCGGTTCAGCGCCAGGTCAAAGCCGATTTTGGTACCATCGCGATCCATGCTGGTGAGCAGGATCTCACCGGCGCCGTAGTCGACCATGCGCCGAACCCAATCGATGGCGTCCAGACCGGTGGACTTTCGACCCCCGTGGGTAAAAATTTCCCAGCGGTCTGCTTCTCCTTCAGCACTGACCTTTTTGGCGTCCACCGCCACCACAATGCACTGTGACCCGAAACGCTGCGCGGCTTCGCGCACGAACTCGGGATTGGTGACCGCTGCGGTGTTGATGGACACCTTGTCGGCGCCGGCATTGAGCATGGTGCGGATATCTTCCAGAGTACGGATACCGCCGCCCACTGTCAGCGGTATGAACACCTGGCTGGCAATGGCTTCGACTGTCTTGACGGTGGTTTCGCGCCCTTCGCTGGACGCGGTGATATCGAGAAAGGTGATTTCGTCGGCGCCGGCATCGCTGTACCGCTTGGCTATTTCTACCGGATCGCCGGCGTCACGGATATCGAGAAACTTGACGCCCTTGACGACGCGCCCCTTGTCGCAGTCCAGGCAGGGAATGATGCGTTTTGCCAGTGCCATGCTTATGCTCCGCCGTTGCTGTTTTTTGCGTCGTCTATAAAACTGTCACAGTATGCCTGCGCCTGCGCCAGATCCAGCGCGCCTTCATAGATGGCGCGACCGGTAATGGCGCCCATGATGCCGGCACCGGTATCAGTCTTTGCAATCTTGCACAGGCCTTCAATGTCGGCCATGCGGCTGACGCCACCTGAGGCGATCACCGGAATTGTCGACGCTCGCGCCAGACGCAGGGTCGCCTCGACGTTGACGCCCTGCATCATGCCATCGCGGGCAATATCGGTATAGATAATTGCTTCGACACCGTCATTGGCGAACTGGTGTGCCAGATCCACCACGTTCACCGTGGACACTTCCGCCCAGCCATCGGTGGCAACCCAGCCGTCTTTCGCATCCAGACCCACAATGATGTGGCCCGGAAAGGCCTTGCAGGCCTCAGCGACAAACGGCGGATGCTTGACCGCCTGGGTGCCGATGATCACGTGTTTAACGCCAACCTGCAGATAATACTCAATGGTGTCCAGATCGCGAATGCCACCGCCAATCTGCAGGGGCAAGTCCAGGTAGGCCCTGGCAATGGCTTCCACGATGGCACCGTTGACCGGTTCACCGGCAAAGGCGCCGTTCAGATCGACCAGATGCAATCGGCGCGCACCCTGCTCGCGCCAGTGCCCGGCCGTTTTTACCGGATCATCGGAAAATACCGTGGAGTCTTCCATGCGGCCCTGGCGCAGGCGCACACATTGGCCGTCTTTCAGATCGATTGCGGGGATTACCAGCATTGTTGAACCCTTGAATTAGTTTGTCGAACCTGTGCCGTTCCAGTGCAGAAAATTGTTCAGCAACTGCAGACCGCTGTGCTGACTTTTTTCCGGGTGAAACTGCACGGCAAACAGCGAGTCCTTGCTCAGCGCTGCTGCGAACTCATGACCATATTCTGTGGCACCTGCCACCTGACTGGTGTCATCCGGGGCCACGAAGTAACTGTGCACAAAATAGAAACGACTGTTGTCGGCAATTCCCTGCCACAACGGGTGTGAGCGGCGCTGCTGTACACAGTTCCAGCCCATGTGTGGGACTTTCAGGCGATTGCCATCGGCGTCAAGCAGACCTTGATCGCCGCCAAAGCGCTTGACCGTGCCGGGCAACAGCCCCAGGCAGTCAACGTGTCCGTTTTCCTCACTGCTGTCCATCAGCGCCTGCATGCCAACACAAATGGCCAGCACCGGTTTGCCCTGCCGTACCGCTTCGCTGACAATCGTGTCGATACCCAGCCGACGTATTTCCGCCATGCAATCGCGAATGGCGCCAACGCCGGGGAAAATGATGCGGTCAGCGGCCAGAATGCGCCCGGCATCGCTGGTGACATCGACGCGCACATCCTTGCACAGGCTCTCCATGGCTTTGGCAACAGAATGCAGATTGCCCATGCCATAATCTATGACAGCTACGTTATTCATTGTTTACGGTTTTCCACTGACGGATTTGTTGCTGACGGGCGTTTACAGCCCGTCTTTTTATAAACTGCCTTGTAACTGAGTGCTTTGATACAGACTGTCTCTTTACAGACTGCCTTTGGTCGACGGAATCACATCAGCGCTGCGCGGATCAATTTCCATCGCCATGCGCAGGGCCCGACCAAAGGCCTTGAACACAGTTTCAACCTGATGGTGACTGTTCTTCCCACGCAGGTTATCAATATGCAGGGTCACCAGGGCGTGATTGACAAAACCCTGGAAAAACTCATAAAACAGATCAACATCGAAGCCGCCGACCGAGGCACGGGTAAATGGCACGTGATACTCCAGGCCGGGTCGGCCGGAAAAATCCACCACCACACGCGACAGCGCCTCATCGAGCGGTACATAGGCGTGCCCGTAACGACGAATGCCCTTGCGGTCCAGCGCCTTGTAGAAAGCCTGGCCCAGCGTGATACCGAGATCCTCGACCGTGTGATGGGCATCGATATCAAGATCACCCACGGCGTGGATATCCATATCAATCAGACCATGACGCGCCACCTGATCCAGCATGTGATCCAGAAATGGCAGGCCTGTCTGGCATTTGAGTTCGCCGCTACCATCAAGATTCACACTTACGCGAATCTGGGTTTCCTTGGTATTGCGCTCTACGCTGGCCTGACGATCGGGCTTTTCTATGGACTTTTCTGTGCGCTTTTCTGTGGTCGGGGGTGTGCTCATGGATAAATCCCGGGCTGGTTCGCTCAATCTGATAAGAAACGTGAAAATGCGCGCGCATTATAAGCCTTTGCGGCCCCCAGGGGCCAGCTTTGCTGTTGAAGAGCGCTTTTACGGCTGATGTTCCCCCCGGGGCCAATTGGACATCGTCAATGACAACGAGTATCGTTAGAGACTCGATGTCAGCGCCAGTGCGACAAAGGTCGTATGACACTCATGTACGGTGCCCTTAACGGCACGCCATCAAGCTAACATTTTTACATTGCCAAGCGTCACACGGCACCACATCTTAAGCCTCTGGTTTTAAAGCACAAATCAGAGCATTTGTAGCAGCGCTGCTGCATTTCCGGTCCATGTGATACATTACAAAAGGAGTTCAATATGCTTAGGAAATTACTTAATCTGCCAGCCCTGTTCGCACTCATCTTCGCCGCCAGCGTCGCCCATGCGCAGGAAAGTGCACCAGCGGCCCAAAATGCGCAAACTGCAGACGTGCCACAAAGTGCGGCGGATATTGACGCCGACATGAAGGAAAAATTTGTCGATGCCTACGGCGACATCATGGCCATCCAGATGGATTACGCCGAGCGCCTGCAGACCGTTACCGACGAGGAGCAGGCCAGCATGCTGCAACAGGAAGCGCAGCGCGAAATGCAGGAAGCCGTGGAATCCAACGAGATCACCATTCAGCAGTACAATCAGATCATCCAGCTGGCCTCGGCTGACGAAGAGCTGATGGCTGAACTGGAAACCGCCATAGAGGAAGACATGGAGTCATAAGCCGACACCGCTCAGGGATCGAGCAACAAAAAAGCCCGTGGATGTTTTTTATTCACGGGCTTTTTTGTGCCTGCCGGCCAATGCCCCTGCTCAGCAGCCGTGCTCAGTGCATTGGCACACTTAATCCGTTAAACTTTTGAGTTCTCCCCCTCATCGCGGTACGGGACGTTGAATTCTATGTCGAAATTACTGAAATTCCTGATCTTTATGGTGGCCGGGCTGGCCGTGTTCGCGCTGATACTGGCCTTTGTGCTGCTGGCCGTCGTTGATCCGAACCGCTACAAACCTGCGCTGGAAGCTGCCGCGAGCCAGCAGAGTGGTCTGCAGTTGCGTATCAACGGCGATATCGACTGGACCTTCCGACCCGTGTTTGGCCTGAGCATTACCGATGTCAGCCTGCGCAACGGTGTCACACCACAGGAACTGGCGTCATTTTCCACTATCGCGCTGAAACTCGATATTGCCAGTCTGCTGTCCGGCAATATTGCCATTCAGGAATTTGTCGCGGAGAACCTGCATATCAACTGGTTTGTTGACGCGCAAGGCGAAGCCAACTGGCTGGTCAATGCCGATGACAGCGCAGCTCCCCCGCCGGCAGCATCAGGCAGTACGGAGCTGCCCATCGATATCAATATTGCCGACATCCGTGTCAGCAACGCCAGTGTGGCGATACGCGATCAACGCAATAACATCGACACCCGCCTGCAGAACATCAATCTGAGCAGCCAGAACACGAATCTGGAAAATCGTCCGTTCCCTTTTGAACTCAGCATGCGCCTGATCAACGAGGTGACCGGGCAGGACCTGACCCTCAACCTTGCCTCAACCGCACGCGTCGACTTCAATGCCGGCAATGTTGACCTGAATGATCTGAATCTCACGCTCAGCCCGCTGGTGCTCAGCGGTGATATCAGCATCAGCGACTTCCGCAACAATCTGCGCTGGCAGACCAATCTGACCAGCAACACGTTCAACCTGAGCCACCTGCTGGCTAATTTTGTGCCCATGGACGAGGGCACCATGCCGGCGCCAAATGAGCAGCAGTTCACCATTCAGTCTCTGGAAGCCAATGGCGATGCTGCCGGCGCCACGCTGGGCGGATTGACCATGGCTCTGAATGGCACCACCGCCAACCTGCGTGGTGACTATCTGTTCGCGACGGACGCCCGCCAGGCGTTGCTGGCCTACAATCTGAGCACCGGCGCCATCGATCTGGACGCCCTGATGCCGGCCGCCGTCTCGGAAATGGTGCCAGAAGCGACACTAGCAGCAGATGCCAACCCTGACGTGGCGCAGACGCCCGCGTCGACGCCACCCAGCGCAGCAGCCAGCAACGACACCCCCCTGCCCATTGAGTTTCTGCGCAGCATGGATATTCGCGGCGAGCACGCGATCGAGTCGCTGACGGTGTCCGGCCTGCAATTCTCGCCTGTCGAATTCGGCCTGCAGTTGCAGAACGGTGTACTTAACATCGACACACAACCGATTGGTTTTTACGACGGTGAACTGGATGTCATGGTCACCCTCGATGCAGCCAGCACCCCGGCACAGCTGGCGGTGGAAACCGGTCTGACCGGTATCAGCGCCAGCGCACTGACAGTCGATATGCCCCGACTGGACTTTTTCACGGGCAACTTCAATGCCAGCACCACCCACATGATGCAGGGAGACTCGGTCAATGCGCTGAGGGACAGCATCGATGGCGCCAGCACCTTGCAGGTCCGTGACAGCTCGGTGGACATTACTCTGCTGAAACGCGTGTTCTCGTCTATTTCTGTGCTCAGTCCGCGTGGCGACATGGCCGCGCAGTGGCCCGATGTGGTCCGCTTCGCCAATGCCGAGGCCTATCTGATCTTTAATGACGGCATAGATGAAAACCAGGAAGTGAACGTGCGTCTGGACAACTTCGACATCAGCGGCACTGGCGGACTGGACCTGGCGGCCGGCGAGTTTGACTACCGACTGGACTTCACTGTACTGGGAGAACCGGCCCCGCAGACCATCCGGGTCAATGAGGACTTCCAGAATGTAGCCTGGCCGGTCCGTTGTGACGCAGCCTTTGACGATCCTGCCCTGCAATACTGCAGCCCGGATCTGCAACGGGTGCGTGATGTATTTGCCGCCATTGCACGTGACGAGATTCAGCAACGCGCCACCGAGGCGGTCAGCGAGCAGGTCGAGCGCCTGCGCAACCGAATCCAGGGTCTGTTTCAGAATTGAATTCGCAAGAACCCATTGAAAGCGGGGCCGTGCTGGACTGGTATCACCGGCACGGTCGCCACGACCTGCCCTGGCAGCAGGACACCACACCCTACCGGGTCTGGGTGTCGGAAATCATGCTGCAGCAGACCCAGGTCAGCACCGTCATCGATTACTACCAGCGTTTCATGGACCGCTTCCCCGACGTGCAATCCCTGGCCTCCGCACCGCTGGATGAGGTGCTGCATCTGTGGACAGGCCTGGGTTATTACGCCCGTGCCCGCAATCTGCACAAAACCGCGCAGGCTGTGTGTGAACAGCATGACGGCCAGTTCCCGTCCGACATTGAGGCCCTGATTGCCCTGCCCGGCATTGGTCGCTCCACCGCAGGCGCCATTCTTGCCCTGGCCATGGGCAAACGCGGCGTCATCCTCGACGGCAATGTCAAACGTGTCCTGTGTCGCTACTACGCCATCAACAGCTGGTCCGGAGAGAGCAGAACCCTGGCACAACTCTGGCAGATCGCCGAAGACATCACGCCTCACAATCAGGTGGCGGCCTATACCCAGGCCATGATGGATCTGGGCGCAACGCTGTGCACGCGCAGCAAACCGGATTGCCCGCGCTGTCCGCTGCAGACCGGTTGTCAGGCCCGCCTGCTTGACATGACGGCCGTGCTGCCGGTCAGCAAACCCAAAAAGACCTTGCCACAAAAGCAGACCTTGATGATTCTGTATTATCAGGACGCGACCAGCGTCATGCTGCAGCAGCGCCAGGCCACCGGACTGTGGGGTGGGTTATGGAGCCTTCCCGAATGCGAAGATGACGCCGCCCTGGTCGATTGGCTTCAGCGTTATGGCGGTGAACGGGTCGGGCAATGGCCAGTGCTGCGCCATACCTTCAGTCATTTCCATCTGGATATCACGCCTGTACTGGTGCGCGCCGGCGACCCCGACCGGTGCCTGGATTCTGCCGGTACGCTGTGGTATCCATTGGATCACTCTGTAAAATTGGGCTTGGCCGCGCCGGTTAAAAAGCTGCTGGACCGGCTTGCCAGCTATCAGAATGAATACTTGTTAACATGACAGACATCTACACCGCAGACATCCAGATCAAAGGACAACCATGACCCGCACCGTATTCTGCAAAAAGTACCAGAAAGAACTTCCCGGACTCGCCATGCCTCCCTACCCGGGCCCCAAGGGTCAGGAGCTGTTTGACAATGTCTCCGCCCAGGCGTGGCAGGACTGGCAAAAGCAGCAGGTGATGCTGATCAACGAGAAGCACCTGAGCATGGCGTCGGCGGACGATCGGCGTTATTTGCAGGAGCAGATGGACCGCTTCTTTGCCAATGAACCGTTTGACAGCGCCAGCGGCTACGTAGCACCAGAGCCGGATTAAGGAACCCGGGCCAGGACAAGGTTTTGTGCGCCGGAGACTTGACTAAGGCCGCCGCAACGGTTTTAATACGCGCCTTGTTGTGGCCGCAGCCGGTTTTCGGCCCCACAAACAAGACAAGTTCAGATACGCCCAGGTAGCTCAGTCGGTAGAGCAGAGGATTGAAAATCCTCGTGTCGGTGGTTCGATTCCGCCCCTGGGCACCATCACCCAGTCCATACCTGTCCACAGAATACCTCAAAACACTTTCAAATCAGCAAGATAGACTACTATCGCGTCTATATCTGTCTATACCTGTCCGTCCCTATATATGGTTTTTGTGTATCCCAGCTTGTACACTATTTTAAAATTCGAACCACGGGATACAAGGAAATGAAACGCTCAGAGATCAAGCGGCGGCCCCTCAGTGACGCGGTATTGGCAAGCCTTGAGCCCGAGAAAAAGGAATATCGGGAGCATGACGGAACAAACCTCTATTTCCGAGTGAAACCCAACGGGCGTAAGTCTTGGACGCTACGCTACAAGACACCCAGCGGCAAATGGAGCTGGGCTGGGCTTGGTAGCTATCCAGCCGTCACCGCCTCGATGGCGCGCAAGAAGGCCGGGGAACTGCGGGAACAGGCCTATCAGGGCGAGCACATCACCGAAGCATCCAGACTGCGAAAACAGGCTTTGCAGGAATCGGAAAGTGACACCTTTGAAAAGCTGGCCGACGAATGGCTGGCAGCACGTCGCCCTGGGTGGACTGAAGGTACGTACTTGCGCGCGAAAAGCGGGCTTGCCCTTCATATATTTCCGACTGTTGGAAAACGCCCCTTCGCCTCTATACATCCCACAGAATGGATGGGGCTATTCCGGGAAATGGAAAAGAAGGGCATTCTTGAGCGCCTAGGGAACGTCCGCCGCCACTGCAAGGAAATCTATGACCTCGCACGGGTAACGGGTCGCATCACACACAATCCCATAGAAGGCTTAAACCGATTTCTCCAAACCCGCCCCAACGAAAACTTTGCCCATGTTCCCGAAGATGATTTACCTGCGTTACTCACGGCAGTAAGGAATTATGCTCACGCATCTGATGTGCGCCTGGGAATGATTCTGATGATGCTGACGGCCGTAAGACCCTCCGAGTTGCGCGAAGCCCAATGGAATGAGTTTGATCTCGACTCTGCCCTGTGGACAATCCCCGCTGAGCGAATGAAAAAGCGTCGGGACCACCTAGTACCGCTTTCCCGGCAGGCAGTGGCAACCTTGCGCGAACTACATATATTGACTGGTGCCTATCCCCTGTTATTGCCAGGCAGGAATGATCGCAAGAAACCTCGGAGCAACATGGTATTCAGTATGGCTCTGCGCCGGATGGGATATAGAGACAAGCAAACCGGACACGGCTTTAGACACATTGCCTCAACGATCTTAAGAGGCAATGATTTTCACCGCGACTATGTCGAAGTTCAACTTTCTCACGTAGAAGCTGGAGTTTCTGGCGTCTACAACAAGGCCAACTATCTGGCCCAGCGCCGGGAAATGATGCAATGGTATGCGGATTACTTGGACAGCCTGGAGAACGACACACCTCCACCACCAAACCCTAACAGAAGTACCCGAGATTAACTCAATACTAATCGCCTCTTGCGTAGCATGGCCCACTAGCCCGGCCGCCATACCACCTCTTGGCGTGCAACGAGATTACCCCCACTAACTGGCTGTCATCACTCCCGGATTTCGGTCAATCCCTTCGAAATCGTAAAATCTTAACCAGCACAAAGGCTTGCGTCATCTATGGGCGCGTCCGTTCCCATGGAAAGCCACCCGCGCTTCGTATAGATCGTTTTTACGACCTCATCTGATAGACCCTGACGCACCAGTCAGGGATTCTTCCCCGTACCGGCCCCATACGGGAGCGTCAGGAATAGATACCTAAAAGACGCGCTTCTAGGCCGGGTCAACTTAAGTGCGACTCAGAGCAGGAAAACGAGTGAACGGAGAACATCGGATGAAACCCGCAATCAATACCACCGACATAACCAATGGGAAGCAACTAGACCAGGTACGGCCGGAACTCATAAATCCGGACTGCACACTGATACGAATTAAAGACGTTTCCGCCATTACTGGATTGGCCAGAGCAACCGTTTACAAATACATGGATAGCGACCCCAACTTCCCGAAGGCAGTTCCGCTGTCTAACAGTAAGGCAAGGGGAGCACCTATAGGTTTTGTGCTCGGAGAAATTCAATCTTGGATCAAGTCCAGGATGGCAGCCCGGGCAGCCAGAGGGTAGCAACATGACTAAACCTGACGAAATTGAGCTTCGCCTGTTACGCCGTCTCGATGTGGAAAAGGCAACCGGGTTCACAACCGGATCGCTGTACGCGGCAATGGCCCAAGGTAATTTTCCTCGCCCCCTTAGAATAGGCCGCAACTCTGTCGCATGGCTTTCGATTGAAGTTGACGCCTGGCTAGAGGCACGAATTGTCGAACGGGACACAGGAAGGCCGCAGCCGAATTCAAGCATACACTTTTACGCCCAGAGAATCCCGACCGGCAAGCGGATGCTACGCCGGGCCGACGTGCTAAATCGCACAGGCAAAAGCCGCGCAGCTCTCTACCAGGATATTTCCTTGGGGCTTTTTCCTTCGCCTATATCTATCAGTGACAACACGTCTGTTTGGCTCGAGAGCGAGGTCAACGAATGGATTCAGCAACGACTGGCTGAGCGAAACCAGCTGCACGCCGAGAAGAAAAGCAACTCACAAAACGCCTGAAGATTTACAGGAGAAACACGATGCAAAAAATCCAGCTGACACACAACCACCAGAAGTTTTCCCTGTCCACCAGTGAGGCCATAGCGCTTCACCAGGCCCTGCAAACCGCCCTTACGAATGCGGGTATAGACCCTGACACCTATGCAACTGTAAAGCCGCCCAAAGGTGGGGAGAATTTCACCCAACATAAGACTCAGAAGTTCACCGACTGTTAGTCAGATGCACGGTAAACGATTTAGTAAAACGACTACGGCCGTAACAGAGATCGGCACAGGAAATGGCTTTATGCAAAGGCAAAAAAAATCCTCGCGCCGGTTTCCGCCAGACGCGAATAGGAACGTTATAGAGGTTTGTCGTACTGCTTACTCGATAGAGCTCAACCGGCACCGATGCGGCACCAGAATTCATCCTTTTTCTCGTAATTATCCCAGCTTCGCCTTCCGCCGTCCGCAGGTCATATTACAAACCCGCTTGACTCTGTTCATTTCCTGGGTCTATGATCTCTCCGCTACTGCAAATTCAGTAGTCGGGTTTGGCGACCCGGAAAACATTGGCGGACACGACCGCCACCAGCGCGGTTTTTTTGTGTCCGAAAAACATGGCAAGTCCTTGAGGGGCGGGCTGTGTGGGATACCCGCAAGGGTATGCCGGGTGCCTTTGTCCCGGTTCGCCAACCTGCACAGTTCCGTCCACCCTTTTGGCGAGGGGTGTGCGGATAAATTACCGCAACAAAGGAGCTTCACCATGATTTTAAATCAATCTCACGCCTACATTCCGTCCCCCCTACGCAAACGCGCATGCTTTCACCGTCAGTCCGCGCTGGAAGCGCTGCGGGGCGACATGTCAGCATCGTTTCGCCTTTCCCGTTATTGGTCACACATCAGCCAGGCTCGCGCCCTTGAGGCTCTGGAGCGCGCACAAAAACAATGCGCCTTTCAGATGCTAGGAGGTGTGCAATGAGTAACTACAAACCGCTCTCCAGCAACAGCGCTTCGACCCCTTCACTTTTCCTGGACTGCGATGCACCCACGGATATTTTATTGGGAGACGCCTCCAGGCGCGTCGAAGCAGTGCGGAATTTAGCCGCAACACTGACTATGGTAAGTGACCAAACCAAGGGCCTTGAGGCCAAGGATTTATCTGCTTTTGCCGTGGTTACGGAAATTTTGTGTAGCGATGCTGCTGAGATCCTTGTGGCAATAGAAAACCAATCTCTAAAGAGCCAACTCAGTGGGGACCCATCATGAGCATGAGTAATCCCGATCCCATACAATTGATCAGGATGGTAGGTGCGGCCGCTATAGGCGCTTCACAAGAACTTGTACCCGAACTGCTGCCAGACGGCTACAGACGGGGGCAAGAATGGGTAGCACTAAACCCTACACGGCAAGACACCAAATTAGGCTCTCTTAGCGTAAATATGGAGTCTGGTCGCTGGAACGATTTTGCTGACCGCGCTGCGCATGGTGGGGACCTGGTATCCCTCGTCGCGTATCTGTCACAGTGCACTCAGATTGAGGCAGCGAGGCATATTGACCAACGCCTGGCACTGGGTGTGTTCCATGGCACAACCAACCACCTATCTGCTGCATTGCAAATCGCAGATAAACACGCCGAAGTTCAGCACCAAGCGAGGAAAGCGGCCCAGCAGAAACGCGCAAAAGTGTCATCCACTGCCCAAGCGATATGGCACAGCTCTATACCGGCCAATGATGAACACCCCTATCTGGTGAAAAAAAGAATCTCCGCATCTGGGGCAAGGATTAACCGTGATCGGCTTGTAATACCTCTGCATTTCCAGAGCAAGATTGCCAATCTCCAGTTTATTTCCTCCGAGGGTGACAAACGTTTTCTTTCCGGCGGACGGATAGTGGGCTGCTATTCACCCATTGGCATGATTACGAAGGGAAAGCCTCTTTACATCTGTGAGGGCTGGGCTACAGGCGCAACGATTCACCTGGACACTGGCGCGCCCGTTGCTTGCGCATTAAGTGCAAAGAATTTGGAGGCAGTGGCCCTTACCTTTCGCGAAAGACTGGGTGACAAATTCGAGCTAATTATTGCAGGAGATGATGACAGGGGAAACCCCGACAATCCTGGACGCAATGCCGCTAATCAGGCTGCACTATCAGCCAGAGCGCTTCTGACATTTCCACAATGGCCCGATGACGCCCCCCTCACTTTCACCGACTTTAACGATCTTTACGTTTGGTACCAAAGCAGGCGGAGTGAAGCTTATGCAAAAGTATAGATTAGATCCTAACGACCCAGAAATAATGGAAAGCTTGGCGCTAGGCGCTCTGATCATTCTCGACATCGTCGAGCAGGCCCGAGCGACGGAAGCCAAATCGGGCTCTAGTGAATCGACAAGTCCAAGCAAAGAAAGGGAGCGCGATTGTGTCAGATAACATTCAAGCCCCGGAAAATACCGAGGTAACCAAAGGCCCCAGCAAAGCGCGGAACAACAGCGTTAAAAAACCCTTCAAAGTCGTACAAACCTCAGAGCCACCTGTGATTGAACAGGTTACAAGGCCCTCCTTTGCATTGTATCAATGCTGGACCTGCGTTGAGGGCAAGAACCTACAGCCGGGAGTCTGGTGGCACGGACGTAGACAAGCAGGTCCAGGGGATGATGGGGTACCTGTCGATTATCGCCTTTGTGACGCGCTGCACGTGGATGCCGAGACAGTGGACACTGAGAGTGGCCATGTTGGTCGACTGCTGCGTTTTAAGGGTCGAAGGACCCACATCGAATGGGTTATGCCAATGGAGGCACTGGCGGGTGGCGACGAGGTCCTGAAAGCACTATTTCGCCTTGGCCTCGCTGTGGAATTTAAGCGTAGGAAGATGGTGCTGGAATACATCGCTAGCCACCATCATCTCGACAAGGTTCTGGAGACCACGACAAAGGTAGGGTGGCACCCTTCTGGAGCTTTTGTACTTCCCGGTAGAATATCTGTCTCTTATACACATCTGACGCTGCCGACG
>CAJXPR010000085.1 GCA_913058135.1 uncultured Gammaproteobacteria bacterium | reverse complement strand
CGAGATTTCTGCCTGTCTCGTGGGCTCGGAGATGTGTATAAGAGACAGGGTCGACATGTCGCACGATTTTGTTGGCGAACTGTTGGACAGGACACGAAGGAAAACCGCCGTCTATCCGGTCCCCGACTATTATCGCTTTCAAAACAGCTTCTCCCATGTTTTTGCCGGCGGGTATGCGGCCGGGTACTACAGCTATAAATGGGCCGAGGTATTGTCCGCCGACGTATTCTCGCGATTTGAGGAGACCGGCGTGCTGAACCCGGAGACCGGCAAGGCATTTCTTGACAAAATATTGTCAAGAGGGGGTGGTGCTGATGCGTTGACGCTGTTCTCCGATTTCATGGGACGGGAGCCGGATCTCGCGGCTCTGCTGCGCCAGGAAGGCCTGACAATACGATAAATAGCGGGAGAATTTGATCTGGCGCAGAAATGCGCCGTATTAACCGTATATAGTGCATGCGATTGAAATTGACAGCTTGGTGCCGTCTTTTGGCAAGACAGTGACCGATTCTGGCCGGTTGCGATGGCATTATCAAAACAAGTTTTGCTATAATGCCCGGCGCTTTACATTGAACCTGAATGTCCTGCCATTAAAGTCCTCCCCGAAAAGTCTCGGACGGGCTGCAAGATTTGCGCTGGTTTCAGCGTCCGGCCCGCCGGATTCGACACCCGCACACATCGGCACGGTGATTAAAGCTGTCCGCCGCTGCGAGTTTGCAGACGCCGGACAAAAACAATAAAACCTGAAAACGATTGTAACAGCCCTTTCTTA
Source organism: uncultured Gammaproteobacteria bacterium (assembly GCA_913058135.1). GTDB lineage: Bacteria > Pseudomonadota > Gammaproteobacteria > Pseudomonadales > Pseudohongiellaceae > Pseudohongiella. The sequence goes on along the minus strand of CAJXPR010000085.1, from coordinate 16,676 downwards.
CTATTACGGAGACACGGCGAATGTTGTCCAAAGCAAAGCTGTGGTTAGGCCTTGCCCTCAGCACTCTGATGTTCTGGAGTGCGGGTCTGCATGCAGCCTGGGAATTGAACATGCCCAGGGGCGTAACCCAAATGAGTCGAGATACCTATGACCTTCATATGACAATCTTCTGGTGGGTAGTTGCCATCGGGGTTGTGGTATTCAGTGTCATGTTGTGGTCCATCATTCATCATCGCAAATCCAAAGGCGCCAAGCCGGCAAGCTTCCACGAAAGCACCAAGGTGGAAATTGTCTGGACGCTGATTCCTTTTGCGATCCTGATCATGATGGCGATTCCGGCAACCCGTGTGCTCACCGATGCGTACGACACCACTGGCTCCGAGCTGGATATTCAGATCACCGGCTATCAGTGGCGCTGGGAATACACCTACATGCGTGAGGACATGGACGAAGAGGAAGTCTCCTTCTTCAGCATCCTGAGTACCTCCCGCGAAGAAATCGACAACGATATCGAGAAGTCGGAAAACTATCTGCTGGATGTTGACCGTCCGCTGGTGATCCCGACCGATACCCGCATTCGCTTCCTGATGACTTCCGCCGACGTGCTGCACGCCTGGTGGGTGCCTGACTTCGCCATCAAGAAGGACACCATCCCCGGCTTTATCAATGAAACCTGGGTTGTGGTTGAAGAACCCGGTATTTACCGTGGCCAGTGTGCCGAGCTGTGTGGCATGGACCACGGCTTTATGCCCATCGTGGTGCATGCGCTGCCTCCGGAAGAATATCAGGCCTGGTATGCCGATCAACAGCAGGCTGCCGCTGACATACGTGAACTGGCCAATGCCGAGCTGAGCATGGACGACGCCATGGCGCAGGGCGAGCAGATTTACAACCAGAACTGTGTGGCCTGCCACCAGGCCGGTGGTGTGGGTATGCCACCAGTGTTCCCGGCCCTAGCCGGCAGTGACAAGGCAACTGGCGATCGTCTGATCACCATGGACACAATTGTCAACGGTGTCGACGGAACAGCGATGGCGGCTTATGGCCGACAGCTGAACCCGATTCAACTGGCAGCTGTGATCACTTTCGTTCGTAATGCCTTTGGCAATGACACGGGCGATCTGGTTCAGCCAACTGAAGTCAACGAATTCATTGTAGGGGGCCAGTAAACACCATGAGTACGAGCGCTGCACTCGATCATTCACATGATCACCACCACGGGCCTGCCAAAGGCATTACCCGTTGGCTGTTCACCACCAACCATAAAGACATTGGTTCCATGTATTTGTGGTTCAGCTTCGCCATGTTTCTCCTGGGCGGTACTTTTGCCCTGGTGATCCGCGCCGAGCTGTTCCAGCCGGGTCTGCAGTTTGTTGACCCCAGCTTCTTTAACCAGATGACGACCATGCATGGTCTGGTCATGGTTTTTGGTGCGGTCATGCCTGCGTTTGTGGGCCTGGCCAACTGGATGATTCCGCTGATGATTGGTGCGCCGGACATGGCACTGCCGCGGATGAACAACTGGAGTTTCTGGATTCTGCCCTTCGCCTTCGCGATGATGGTATCCACGCTGTTCATGGAAGGCGGTGGCCCCAACTTCGGCTGGACCTTCTATGCACCGCTGTCCACTACTTATGGACCGCCCTCCACCACGTTCTTTATCTTTGCCGTACACATTCTGGGTGCCTCATCCATCATGGGTGCGATCAACGTGATTGCGACCATCCTCAACATGCGTGCCCCGGGCATGACATTGATGAAGATGCCGCTGTTCGTGTGGACCTGGCTGATCACCGCCTACCTGCTGATTGCGGTCATGCCGGTGCTGGCTGGTGTGGTCACCATGATGCTGTTCGACATCCACTTCGGCACCGCGTTCTTTGATGCGGCCGGTGGTGGTGACCCGGTTCTGTTCCAGCACCTGTTCTGGTTCTTTGGTCACCCGGAAGTGTACATCATGATTCTGCCGGCATTCGGTATCGTGTCTGCCATCATCCCGACTTTTGCTCGCAAGCGTCTGTTTGGTTATGACTCGATGGTTTATGCAACGGCGTCGATTGCCTTCCTGTCCTTCATCGTCTGGGCACACCACATGTTTACTGTGGGTATGCCACTGGCCGGTCAGCTGTTCTTCATGTACGCGACCATGCTGATTGCGGTACCGACAGGCGTAAAGGTGTTCAACTGGGTAGCGACCATGTTCCGTGGTTCCATGACCTTTGAAACACCGATGCTGTTTGCCATCGCCTTTGTGGTGCTGTTCACCATTGGTGGTTTCACCGGCGTCATGCTGGCGATCACCCCGGTAGACTTCCAGTACCATGACACCTACTTCGTGGTTGCTCACTTCCACTACGTACTGGTGCCGGGTGCGGTGTTCTCCCTGATGGCAGCGGTCTACTACTGGCTGCCCAAGTGGACCGGTTACATGTACGACGAGACGCTAGGCAAGCTGCACTTCTGGCTGTCCTTTATCGGCGTCAACCTGCTGTTCTTCCCGCAGCACTTCCTGGGTCTGGCCGGCATGCCGCGTCGTATCCCGGACTACGCCCTGCAGTTTGCCGATTTCAACTGGATCTCCAGTGTGGGTGGCTTCCTGTTCGGTTTCTCCCAGCTGATCCTGCTGTTTGTGGTGATCAAGTGTGTCCGTGGCGGCAAGAAAGCAACGGCTCAGGTCTGGGAAGGTGCTCAGGGTCTGGAGTGGACTGTGCCGTCACCGGCGCCTTACCATACCTTTGAAACACCGCCCGATGCGTCATTGATCAAGGCTCAGTAAGACCGGGCCTCTGTCCGCCCCGGCTGATGCCGGGTGCGGACATTACGCTACGGGTTTGAAGTTGCGATAAGTTGTGAAGAGTTGTGAAGAGTTGTGAAGAGTTAGCTGGTCCGTCACCACGGTATTTAAGCAGAAGCCGGAGTAATGACTATGAAAACTGACAAAGCGCCATCCAAAAACAAGACATTGGTAACAAAGTTGTTGTTTGCTGTTGTAGGCATGTTTGCTTTCGGATTTGCTCTGGTGCCACTGTACGATGTGATCTGTGACATCACCGGACTTAACGGCAACACCAACAACCTCGCCGCCCAAGCGGAAGCCGGCGAGATCATTGACGAAACCCGCGAAGTTACGGTGCAGTTCATCGCCCGTGAAAATGGCGGCATGGCCTGGGGTTTTTCGCCCAGCGCAACACAGGTCAGGGTCAAGCCCGGTGAAGTCAACATGATCAGCTACAAGGTCACCAATAACACCGACCAGGTTATGGTGGGACAGGCCATACCCAGCGTGGCGCCGAATGCGGCGGCGGGCCATCTTAACAAGGTGGAATGTTTCTGTTTTGAGGAACAGGTACTGCAGCCGGGCGAGTCGGCCGATATGCCGCTGCGCTTTTTTGTCGATCCGGCACTGCCGGCCGACATCAGCAAGCTGACGCTGTCCTATACGCTGTACGACATCACGGAAAAAAGTAGCAAACTGAAAGCAGTAGCAGCACGATAAACGACAATAATATTGTTTTTTTTGGAGATTAAAGATGGCCAGCGAAAGCTCCCATGAAACCTATTATGTACCGGAACAGAGCAAATTTCCGTTCTTTGCATCCATTGGTCTGTTCCTGACAGTATTCGGTCTGGGCAATGTGTTGAATGATATCAGCGCCGACGCCAGTGTCACCGGCTCAACCTGGACCGCGCTGATCGGCTTTACGATCCTGTCCTTTATCCTGTTCCAGTGGTTTGCCACGACCATCCGTGAAAACCGCGCGGGTCTGAACAGTGCGCAGCTGAAGCGTTCCTACGTATGGGGCATGAGCTGGTTTATATTCTCGGAAGTCATGTTCTTCGCCGCTTTCTTTGGTGCCCTGTTCTACGTACGCACCCTGTCAGTGCCCTGGCTCGGCGGTGAAGGCGCCAAAGGCAGCGCAGGTGAGTTCCTGTGGCCGGAGTTCCAGGCCGCCTGGCCCCTGCTGGTTAACCCGGATCCGTCCGCCTACCCCAGCCCGCATGAAGGCCTGAACGTAACGTCCTGGTCGCCAGCGTTTTTCGCAGGCTACCTGCCCTTCTGGAACACGGTCATTCTGATCACCTCTTCGGTGACACTGCACTTTGCACACGTCGCGCTGAAGGCGGAAAACCGCAAGCGTCTGATTCAGTGGATGGTGGTGACGGTAGCACTGGGTATCATCTTCCTGGGCCTGCAGGCAATGGAGTATGTCGAAGCCTATGGCCACTATGGCATTACACTGGATTCTGGCATCTACGGGTCCACATTCTTCCTGCTGACCGGTTTCCATGGTTTCCACGTTACCCTGGGTACCTTTATGTTGGCGGTGATGCTCATCCGTTGCCTGAAGGGTCATTTCAAGCCCAACGATCATTTCGGTTTTGAGGCAGCTGCCTGGTACTGGCACTTTGTTGATGTGGTCTGGGTCGGTCTGTTTATCTTTGTCTATCTCTGGTAAGTGGCAAGTTGCCAGCAAAGACCAGATTGAAAAATTGAAAGCGACAAGAACAGCAGCACAATAAAGCAATAATAAAAAAAAGACGGCTCGCAATACGGGCCGTCTTTTTTTATGTTCAGCAGCTTGCAGATAAACGGACAAGCGCGGCCGGTGCTAAGGCGCCAGGGAATGCCAATTCAGTATAATGGCGTCAACTCCAGGGCGCGCCGAAGCTTAACTGGCCCGTACTGATGCCATAGAAGACACAAATCATCAGTATGATTGCCAGCGTGACGCGCACACCCAGGGCATACATGACCCGTTTGGAGCGGCCCTGGTCTTTGTAGAAAAACACATAACCAACAACCAGACTGACGACAATCGCTGCCAGCAGAAATACGATAAGTGCTTTGAGCATGACTGATCCCGGGGATTGAATAAAACGCTATAGTAGCAGATCAGCCATGACGGCTGAACCGTAACCAACGCCTGATAACATCGAGGAACGCGTGTTTCATTTCAACTGGAAACTGACATTGTTTACAGTAACGCTGTTGCCACTGCTGATTTATCTGGGCCTATGGCAATTGGCACGCGAACAGGAAAAGCGTGAGACTCAGGTGGGCTTTGACCTTCGGGCCGCGCAGGCATCGGTGCCGCTGGCACAGATAGACTGGCAAGCCGTCGATGATATAGCCTGGAAACGGGTGCAAGCCAACGGGCGCTATGACAATACCCGTCAGTTTCTGCTGGATAACCGCATCAACCAGTCGCGGGTCGGTTATGAAGTGATCACGCCGTTCCAGACCGACAGCGGTCTGTTGCTGATCAATCGTGGCTGGATTGCGCAGGGCGTAGACCGTCAGACTCTGCCCGACGTCAGTGTGACTGACAACGAAGTAGAGATTCAGGGCACGGTCTATGTTCCCAGCGGCGATATCATGGTGCTGGGCGAGGAAGAGCCCGCCGGGCAGGATCCCTGGCCACGCGTGGTGCAGAGCCTGGATATTGAGCAAATGTCGGCGATGCTCGGCGAAACGGCCCTGCCCTACAGCGTTCGCCTGGAACCAGGAGCGCCCGGGCTCACCCAGATCAACTGGCAGCCGGTGACTCTGAGCCCGGAAACGCACCGGGCCTATGCGGTGCAATGGTTCTTTATGGCGGCGGTTCTACTTATATTATTTTTGTTATTCAGTTTCAGACGTCCGGAGATTTAACATGAAAGATCTGACCCGCAGTAAGCTAAAGCTGGCCTTCCTGCTGTTGATTGCCTTTGTGCCAATCACCATGGCGACATTCGCTTTTCGTGCTGCGACAGAATCAGGCGGCTTTGGTGGCGGTACCGTGAACAAAGGCAACTTCATACTGCCGCCGGCGGACATCACTGACCTGGGCATGAGCGATGCTGAAGGCGCGCCCATGTTCAGCAGCTTTGAAGAATTTGTCGCGACCCTGGAAAGTGAAGAAGACTATGAGGCCCAGCCGTGGTTGATGGTCTACGTCAATGCCGGCGCCTGTGATGCAGCCTGCGAAGAACGCGTGTTCTATCTGCGTCAGTTGCATATCGTACTTGGCAAGAATGTAGAAAGGGTTCGTCGTTATTATCTGCACGCCGACACTGCACCCATCGCCCAGCAGACTGCAGAGCATTTCCGTGAAGAATATCCCAGCATGGGTATCGCCTATTCCTCAGCACAGCAGCTGCAGCAGAATCTCGCTGCCAAGGGTGTGGATATCGACCTGTCTGCGGACGATTACGTGTTTTTTGTCGACCCGGTTGGCAATGTCATGATGTACTACGATGGCAGCCACACCACCGAAGACATCAAGACCGATCTGGACCGACTGCTGAGACATTCAAGCCTCGGTTAGTGCTCTACGTGCAACGGCGCGCGATTGGCATCATGTCCGAAATACTGCACGCGGGCACCTTCGGTATAGTTTCCTTCAATGGCCATAAAAAAGATCAGCAACAGCAGAATCATCGGCGGGCCGAGAATCGTTAATGCCAATGCCATGCGCTCCCACACCACGTGCATGAATATCGCCAGAATAAAGCCGGCTTTTAAAGCCATGAACAGCAGCACCAGCGTCCAGCGCATGACACCCTGTACATCAAAATAGTCCACCATGTAGCTGAACATACTCAGCACAAACAGCAGAATCCATATCTTTAAATAGATCCCCAGAGGGTGTTGCTGTTGTCCGCTTGCTGCTGTTGCCATGTGTACTCTCCTTCAGCGGTAAAGCCAAATTTAAATTAAGCCGAACGAACTATGCCGTCAACGTCATAACAGGTAGAAGAACGCAAAGATGAATACCCAGACCAGGTCGACAAAGTGCCAGTATAGCCCGGTGATTTCGACAATCTCGTAGCCCTTCTTTTCGTAGTGGCCCAGCCAGACCTTGCGTGCCACGATCAACAGATAAATGACACCGCCGGTCACGTGCAGTCCATGGAATCCGGTGATCATGTAGAACACCGACCCGAACTGATCAGCCCCCCAAGGATTACCCCAGGGCCTGACCCCATAACCTATCAATTTTGACCACTCGTACATCTGCATGCCAACAAAGGTCGCGCCCAGTGCCGCCGTAGCACACATCAGTATCACGGTCTTTTTCTTGTCTTTGCGATAGCCGTAATTCACGGCCAGCGCCATGGTGCCGCTACTGGTGATCAACACAAAAGTCATGATCGCAATCAGGATAAGCGGGATCGGCTCGCTGCCAAAAAACGACAAAGCAAATACTTCGGTGGCCAGCGGCCACGGATCCGCTGTTGAGATGCGTACCGTCATGTAGCCGACCAGGAAACACGAGAAAATGAACGTATCGCTGACCAGGAAGATCCACATCATGGCCTTGCCCCAAGGCACATGATAGGTCTGTTTGTCGGCCGACCAATCGTTAATAAAGCCGGTCACGCCATCGGCTGCCGGAGCCGAACTACCACTGACGCTTGCATCAACTGTGCTGCTGTGACTCATGATGGATTCCTTTTCTGTCTGTTCTTTTTATTCAATCGTGGACCGACTGCCGCGCGATCAGGTTGATGCCAGCAAATAAAACAGGATCGCCCAGATGACCAGCAGGAAGTGCCAGTACCAGGCACAAAGCTCCAGGCTCAGCCGTGCCCTGTCCACATTCGCACCCAGGGCCAGCCGAAGCTGTGCTCTGCCCCACACCCACAGTCCGCCCAGCAAGTGCAGAACGTGAATACCGGTGAGTAGATAGAAGAAGGCATTGGCGGCGTTGACACGCAAACCATGTCCGGCCGCCAGCAGTTGCCCGGAAACACTGTATTGCCCGGCGATAAACAGTACCGCCAGCAGTCCGCCTGCCAGTGATAGCAAGCCGGCGCCGGAGCCAAAGCGCACGGTGCCCGTTTTGCGCGATTGCAATACTGCTAAATGAAAGCAAAGGCTGCTGAGCACGAGAACACCGGTATTGACCCACAACATGGTTGGCGTCGCCAACGGTACCCAATCGCCAACGGTCATGCGAATGAAGTACGAGACCACCAGCAAAGAGAACAGCACACTGGCGCAGGTTGCAAAAATAATCAGCGCCACTTTCTCGTTGGGCATATTAAATGCCGGGCGCGGCTCTATCCCTTCGGGCAGGCCCACGGTATTCCAGGGCTTCCTGGTGACATCACGATAAAAACTCATAACCGTTATGCTCCCTTATGATGATGCGCAGATTTCTCGTATTCCTCGCCAGGTTCGTTTTGAGGCACAAAATCCTTGTCCATACCGGGCACACTGTAATCGTAGGCCCAGCGGTACACGGAGGGCAACTCCTCACCCCAGTTGCCATGCTTGGGTGGCGTGTCAGGCGTCTGCCATTCCAGTGTGGTCGCGCCCCAAGGGTTGCCACCTGACTTCTCACCATTCTTCAGGCTCCAGAAGATGTTGATGAAAAACAGGATCTGCGCGGTGGCTACAAAGATGGCAGCCAGGGTGATATTGGCGTTAAGTGCCTGTGCCGTTTCCGGGATGAAATCGGTATTACCCATTTCATAATAACGACGGGGCACGCCGAGGAAACCCAGGTAATGCATGGGCAGATAGATCGCATAGGTGCCCAGGAAGGTACACCAGAAGTGGGTTTTGCCCAGGGTTTCATTGAACATGCGTCCGGTCATTTTCGGATACCAGTGATACAGCGCCGCGAACAGCACCAGCACCGGTGACACACCCATCACCATGTGGAAGTGCGCGACCACAAAGTAGGTATCGGCCAGCGGCACATCAATGACCACGTTGCCCAGGAACAGGCCGGTAAGGCCGCCGTGCACAAAGGTGAAGATAAAGCCGATGGCAAACAGCATGGGTGTGTTGAGCCTGATATTGCCCTGCCACAGGGTCAGCACCCAGTTGTAAACCTTGAGTGCCGTTGGTATCGCAATCACCAGCGTCGTGGTGGCGAAGAAGAATCCGAAGTAGGGGTTCATGCCACTGACATACATGTGGTGTGCCCATACCATGAAGCTGAGGCCACCAATGGCGATGATGGCCCATACCATCATGCGATAACCGAAAATGTTTTTACGCGCATGCGTACTGATGACATCCGACACCAGGCCGAACGCCGGCAAGGCCACGATGTATACTTCAGGGTGCCCAAAGAACCAGAACAGATGCTGGAACAGGATGGGGCTGCCACCTTCATGATCATTCTGGGCGCCCAGTTCCATCATCGCCGGCATAAAGAAGCTGGTGCCCAGCACCAGGTCGAAGCCCATCATGATAGCGCTGACCAGCAGTGCCGGGAACGCAAACAGGCCAAGCACGGTGGCGGTAAAGATACCCCAGATCGACAGCGGCAGACGCATCAGCGTGAGGCCGCGGGTACGCGCCTGCAGGATGGTTGTCACGTAGTTCAGACCGCCCATGGTGAAGGCAATGATAAACACCGCCAGCGAGATCAGCATCAGCAGAATACCGCCCTCGCTGCCCGGGGTGCCATGTGATATGGATTGCGGCGCGTACAGCGTCCAGCCAGCCCCGGTGGGACCGCCCGGCACAAAGAAGCTCGCCAGCAGGATGATCACCGACACCAGGTAGAACCAGAAGCTGAGCATATTGAGGAACGGGAACACCATGTCCCGGGTGCCACACATCAGCGGAATCAGGTAATTACCAAAGCCCCCCAGGAAAAGTGCGGTCAGCAGATAGATCACCATGATCATGCCGTGCATGGTCACTGCCTGGTAATAGAAGGCAGGGTCGATCCAGCTGACGGTATCGGGGAAGCCCAGCTGCAGACGCATCAATATGGACAGCCCAAGTGCGATCAGGCCTACAAAGATCGCCGTGCCGCCGTACTGTATTGCAATGACCTTGTGATCCTGACTCCAGATATACTTGGTCACAAAGCTCTGCGGATCGTGCAGCGCGTGAGCATCATCCTGGTCCGCTAATGGAACATATGCCATGAAAACGTCCTCCCGGTATCAACCGAACCTGCAGTTATCTTTATTGTAGTTGTCGAAATTCGTTTTACTGCTCATCACTATCGCAGGGTGTTGATGTAGCTGATCACATCGTTCTGCTGCTCTTCTGTACGCATCGCCTTCACCATGGATGTCATCTGATAGCCATAGTCATCTTCGCGATGCGCGCCGCGGATGCCGTCCCGGTAGTTCTGCAACTGAGTGGCCAGATACCAGTCATCCATGCCGGCCAGCGCCGGAGCGTCGGTTGCCCAGCTACCCATGCCGTCATCGCCGTGACAGGACGCACAGTTGGCATCATAAATACGCATGCCGCGGCCCGGATCACCTTCAGTCAGCGTTGACGCTGCCGGCGCTGCCGGCAGTGAGGCGATGTAAGCGGAAACATTGGCTCGTGCTGCCGGGGATGCCACGGTATTGGCCATGGGCGCCATCATGCGGCCAAACTGATCATCCTCATGAGCACCGCGAACCCCTTCCTGGTAGTAGCGCAGCTGGCGATCGATATACCAGGGCTGCAGGCCGGCAAGCTTCGGTGCGTTCATGGCCTGATTGCCTTCGCCCTGCTGACCGTGACAGCTGGCACACACGGTGTAGGCCTGCTGGCCGGCGGTGAGATCGGCATCGGGCTGTTGCTGGGTTTCCGCGAATGTGGGTTGTTCCTGCAGCCAGGCGGCATACTGCCCGGGTTCGGCGACTTCAACGCGGGCACGCATGATGTGATGGCCAAGACCACAATACTGTTCACACAGGATATCAAAGACACCGGTACGCGTTGGCGTCAGCCACAGGTAGGAGACCATGCCGGGGACCATGTCCATCTTGATGCGGAACTGCGGCACTGTATAGTTGTGCAGCACATCGCGCGAACGCAGCAGGGCTTTCACCGGCTGGTCGACGGGCAGCATCATGTATGGCTTCTTGATGACCCGGTCGTCCTGGCCATTGGGGTCGTCGGGGTTGATGCCCCAGGGGTTGGTTTCGGTGATGTGCTCAATGTCGGCGGTCCCCAGCACGCCATCATCGCCCGGATAGCGGAATGCCCACTGCCACTGAGAACCGAACGCTTCGAACTCTGCGGCTTCTTCAGGCACCGAGACGAACTGTGCCCAGACAAACAGACCTGGCGCCAGCATCGCTGCCACGCCGAGGGTTGTCAGCACAGTCAGGCCGGTTTCCAGCCGGGCATTCTCTGGTTCATAAACTGCCTTGCTGGCCTCGCCTTTACGCTGACGATAGCGGAACACGCTGTACGCCAGAAACAGGTTAACAGCAACAAAAACGAACCCGGTCACCCAGAATGTCAGGTTGATGGTGAAATCGACACTGGTCCAGTGCGAAGCGATTTCAGTAAACCACCAGGGGCTGACAAAATGGAAAACAACGGAGCCGACGACCAACAGGACGATAACAACAGCAATAGCCATACGCGGGATATCCTTGTGAATGTGCGAGCACGGACAACAGTGGATACAGCAACTGTATAGCGAAAGATAATAAAAGACCGCGGACCCCGACATAGCGGGATCGATCGGGTGAGAATGTTGCAGTCACGCAGTTGACTACGAACGGTACAGATAAGTACGTTCACAACGTCGCTCCCTCCTTTTATTTTTCTTTCGGATGGGTACTCAACGTGTAACATCGATCATGGAGCGGAGCAGGCGGTATCAGGCGCCGCCTACTTCTCCGGATCGTATAGTAATGTTCAAATCAGTGCAACAGCTCCAACAGCGCAGAGCTGCATTTAGGCACGGACCATTTGCAGATCTGCAAACGGGTTGAGAAAGTGTGGGTCAATCGCCGCAAATGTTGCCTCGGCATGCTTCTGGGCCATCATCTCCTGAATCTTGCTGACCTGGTGTTCCTTGGCATAGATCAGGACCAGATATTTACCGGCCTTGATGTCGTCCCTGAAATGCGTAATCTTTTTGTTGGTCTGCATCGTGCCGGTCAAACCACCCACCCAGGCGCCGAAGCAGGTCACCAGAAACACAATGCCGATGAATCCGATCAGCGGGATCGGCATGGCAAAGGGGTCGGTAACGTAAGCCAGTCCCGCCATCGCCAGGCCGGCGACAAAACCGATGGACGCGCCAATGAAACCTTCTCGGATAAAGTCCAGGGACTCGAGATAATTGCTGGAGTGCAGGTGCTCTTTAACCAGCCCGCTTTCATCCTGGCTGTGAATGTGCAGGAACCAGTCGTCGATACCGATGGCATGCAGATCGTCAGAGATCTGATGCGTGCTTTTGAGGGTCGGTGACAGATAATAGATACATTTCATCTAGCTTCTCCTTTTTTATTAATGAGATCGCTGTTCGAACATCTATCAGTCCAAATGACTACTCTTGAAATCAGACTAATCGGCACAGCGTTATTATATTTGTAGACCGTGCTTGGCTTCAATTTACTCTGGATAGAATTAATTGTCCTCATTTTTTTCGCTAAAAGGACGTTTTGCGGTACAATTGTTAACCCTCATTGACAAACTCAGCACGGATTGCGCCCTGAAATTCAGTCGGGCGGACCCGGGCAACAGAGAGAGCCTTGTGACAGAGCTTACACAGAAACAGTCAGCCAGCTGGCGCGATTATTACGAGATGTGCAAACCTCGTGTGGTCATGCTGATGATTCTGACCTCCATGGTCGGCATGTTCCTGGCCGTGCCCGGCATGGTTCCACTGGATGTGCTGATACTGGGTAATCTGGGCATCGCGCTGGTGGCCGGCTCGGGTGCCGTGGTCAACCATTTGATCGACCGCAAGGTTGACGCTGTGATGCGGCGCACGCACAACCGGCCCATGCCCCAGGGGCGGGTAGAGCCGAAGCAGGCTGCGGCCTTTGCTGCGGCCATCGGTGTGACGGGCATGGCCATCATGCTGTTCTGGGTCAACGCGCTGAGTGCCTGGCTGACGCTGGCCTCCTTTATCGGATACGCTTTCATCTATACCGGCTACCTGAAAAGAGCCACGCCACAGAACATCGTCATCGGTGGTCTGTCCGGCGCCATGCCACCCCTGCTGGGCTGGTCGGCGGTCACCGGCACCATCGAGCCGGGCGCCCTGATTCTGGTACTGATCATTTTTGCCTGGACGCCCCCGCACTTCTGGGCGCTGGCCATTCACCGCAAGGAAGAATATGCCAAGACCGGCATTCCCATGCTGCCCGTCACCCACGGCGAGCACCTGACCAAGATCCACATTATCCTGTACACCGTCATCATGATTCTGGTCAGTGTGCTGCCCTGGCTGATCGGCATGAGCGGTCTGCTGTACCTGGCCGCCGCGCTGGTTCTGGGCGGCGGGTTCCTGTGGTGGTCACTGATGCTGATGTACCGCCCCAAGGCGTCAACGGCCATGGACACCTTCAAATATTCCATCATCTATCTGATGGTGCTGTTCCCGGTGCTGCTGGTTGATCACTATCTGTTTACCTGACTGTTTTCCTGACCATCGTTTTACAGGCGTCAAATTATGAAGAGAAATATCAAGATCACCCTGATTTTGTGCCTGCTGTGGGTAGCACTGGTGCTGGTGGTGACGTTCTATCGTTATGCCGGCAACAATGCCGCTGAAGCTGAAGTATCCCGGGAAGAATTGCGCGAAATTGGCGCCATGGTCTATGAAGCACCGGTGGCCTTCGAGCCTTTCAGTCTGGTCGATCATCACGGTGAACCCTTTACCGAGCAGACCCTGCAAGGCAAATGGAGCCTGATATTTTTCGGTTTTACCAACTGCCCGGACATCTGCCCGCTGACGATGAACGAGCTGACCGGTTTTTACCGTGACCTGGCTGCAGGCCCTTATCAGGCCGATACCCAGGTGGTGATGATCAGTGTTGACCCGTTCCGTGATGACACGGCACAGATTGCCCAGTATATGCAGGCTTACCACGAGGACTTTCTGGGTGTGAATGGCGAGTATTCCGAAGTGTCACGTCTGGCCCGTGACCTGTATATCTCTCATGGCGTGATGCCGGTGCCCACACAGGACGGCAGTGACAGCAACGAGTTCATGGTCGACCACAGTGGCAATATTCTGTTGATCGATCCGCAGGGGCAGTATCGGGGTTTCCTCGAGCCCAATATCCGTCGCGCCAATATTCTGGAAGCCTACCAGATCATCCGCCAGACCATCTGACGCCAAAGCCACGGTAGTTTGGAAAACGTTAGCGAGGCCGCCAAGTCGAGGCAAAAATGGCCGAAAAAGCGCAGTTTACACCGAGTAAATGAGCATTTTGAGGCCATTTTTAACGAAGGATTGGCAACGCAGGTAGTTTTCAGCGCGGCGCGGGCTTTAGATAGAGCAGGATAAACAGACAACAGGCGGTGGCCACAATGGATGGCCCCGCCGGCGTATCCCAGAAATACGACATCGACATGCCACCCAGCACCGACAGACAACCGGCAATGGCCGCGCCCACTGCCATCTGCTCCGGCGTGTTGGCGAGCCTGCGCGCTGCGGCGGCCGGGATGATCAGCAATGACGTGATCAGCAGCACGCCGACGATCTTCATCGCTACAGCAATCAGCAGCGCAATCAGCAGCACCAGCAGCGCATACAGCCGGTCAACGGCGATGCCCTCAATCTGCGCCAGCTCCCGATGCACCGTCAGCGCCAGAAACTGATCCCAGAAGTAAAACAGCAGGCCGGCGGTGAGCACACAGCTGCCGATGATCCATATCAGGTCGCTGGCGGTGACCGTCAGCAGGTCGCCAAACAGAAACGCCATCAGATTGACCTGAACCATGTCCGACAGCGACAGCACCAGCAAACCAAACGCCAGCGTGCTGTGCGCGATGATGCCCAGCAGCGTATCGGTGGCCAGCATCTGCCGTCGTTCCAGCAGCAGCAGGACACCCGCGAAAACTGCGCAGCTGGTGAGGATGGCCAGCTGCAGATTGATGCTGAACAGGATGGCCAGGGCGACGCCCAGCAAAGACGAATGCGCCAGCGTGTCGCCAAAATAGGACATACGTCGCCATACCACAAAACATCCCAGTGGCCCGGCCACCGTGGCAATAAAGAGGCCTGCAATCAGTGCGTAAACCATGAAATCAGGCATGATCGTGGCCCTTGTCGTGATTGCAGCCATCGTGACTGATATCGCCGGTCAGGTCGTGACTGTGGTTATGGCGGTGGGTGTACACGGCCAGCGTTTCTGCCTCACGGCGTCCAAACAGTGCCAGGTAGGCCGGATCATTGCTGACGTGTTCGGGTTTGCCGTGGCAGCAGATATGCTGATTCAGGCAGACCACCTCATCGGTCGTGGCCATTACCAGGTGCAGGTCATGTGACACCATCAGCACCCCGCAGCCGTGCCGGTCGCGAATGGTATTGATCAGTTGATACAGCTCTGCCTGCCCGGTGACATCCACGCCCTGCGCCGGTTCGTCGAGCACCAGCAATTGTGGGGACTGGCTCAGGGCCCGTGCCAGCAGCACCCGCTGCAATTCGCCGCCGGACAAGGCGGAGACCTGCTGATCCATCAGGTGGGCGATACGGACTTCTTCCAGCAGCGGTTCGACCGGCTGGCGGCGTCCCGGCGCCGCCAGTTGCAGAAAGCGGCGCACGGTCAGCGGCAGGGTCGGTTCAATGAACAGCTTCTGTGGCATATAGCCGATGCGCAGCCCGGCGGCGCGCTGCAGCGTGCCACTGTGTGGCTGCAACAGCCCGAGCACAATGCGGACCAGCGTGGTTTTGCCCGCACCATTGGGGCCGATCAGGGTCAGCAGCTGGCCCTGCTGCACTTCCAGGCTAACCTGCTGCAGGATGTGGCGACCGGCGGCGTCGAAGCCGACATTGTCTGCCTTTATAAGGGCCTGCTTGTTCATTTATCCCCGTCCATGCCTTGGCGACGTAGCACAAAATTGTGACTTGATGTGGCAAATACTAACCTGTTTCGTGGAAATGGTATATCATAGCATTTCAATGAGGCTCTGGATTTACATGAAAACCAAACCCGGCATCACCAGCCTGCGACCGTTTCTGCAGCTCAGATTGCGGCAACGGGCGGCGTATTGTACTACGTTTGCGTCAGCCATATTTGTGCCGCGCTTTGCGGTGTCATTGTTGCTGGCGCTGGTGGTTGCGCTGTGCAGTCCGTCCGTTCTGGCGCAGGCCAGCGTCGTCACCAGTATCAAGCCGCTGCAGATGATCGCCGGCGCCATTACCGATGGCGTCAGCGAACCCCAGGTGCTAATTCCTTCCGATCAGTCCTATCATCATTTCACGTTACGTCCCTCCATGCTGCGCACCCTGCGACAGGCAGATCTGTTTGTCTGGATTGGCCCGGAGCTGGAATCCTATCTCAGTGACGCCGTGCTGCAGGCGGACGCCTATGGGCGACAAATGCAGGTGTTGGCGCTGCCCGACCTGCAGGTGCATCATGCCGGCTTGGACGGCGAGGATAGCCGTGAAGTCCTGATTCCTGATGAAGGCCTGCATGCCGGCCACAAGCACAAGCAGGCGGATACCATTGACCCGCATGTCTGGCTGAACACCGGCAATGCCCTGCTGATTGCGCAGGCCATCACGACAGCGCTGCGAGAACTGGACCCGGCCAATGCGGGAGCCTATGAAGCCAATCTGACCGTGTTCAATCGGCGTCTGACAACCCTGGAACAGGGCATTGACGCGCAGGCGCTGCTGCCGGCCGATTCGCAGTACGCGGTCTATCACAATACCTTTCAGTACTTTGAGCGTCAGTTTGGCCTGCAGCATGAGCTCTGTCTCTTATACACATCTGACGCTGCCGACGATCTACTCTGTGTAGAT
>CAJXPR010000084.1 GCA_913058135.1 uncultured Gammaproteobacteria bacterium | reverse complement strand
GAGATTTCTGCCTGTCTCGTGGGCTCGGAGATGTGTATAAGAGACAGGTGTACTACAAATACACTGACGGTGTGCTGCGTGTCAGCAATGACATCGCAAAGCTGGTAGCTGCAGGCGAACCTTTAGATTACCGGGCGCTGGCTGTCTTCATCAGAACGGGTTTTTACCTGAACAACAGCACGCCCTTCGCTGCTATTAGCCTGTTGCCCGCAAACAGCAAACTGGAGTTCACCAGTAGCGGGATCAGAATAATAAAAAAAGAGAATATGGTACTGGCGAACAGGGTTCCTGACGCCGGGGGCATTCAACAGGAATATGCGCGGATATTCGCCAACAGCATCGCGGAGCTCAAGGATATTGTCGGCACTGGCAGTAGCGTGCTTCCCCTGTCCGGAGGGCGCGACTCCAGGCATATACTGCTGGAACTGACCAGACAGAACGCCGTCCCTGATATCTGTATCACTGTCAAGCACCAGCCTCCAAAATCGAATGAAGACTTTTTGGTGGCCAGCCTCCTGGCCGGTCAGCTGGGAATCTCCCACACAGGAATCTGGCAGAATCCGGATTTGAATGCTTCTGAGATTGTAAAGAACCGGGAAACCAACTTCTCCGCTCTGGAACACGCCTGGTTTACCGCCCTCTGCGGCTATATAAGAGAGCACAAAGTCGACTATGTCTACGACGGGATCGCGGGCGATGTTCTGACCGCCGGATCAATCATGCTCAATACGACCAGGAATACCATGGCAAGGGAAGGGCGGTGGGTTGAACTGGCCGAAGATCTGATAGGCAAAGAAGGCTTGCTTCCTGTCATGTTTACCGAGGAGTATATAAGCCTGCTTCCCAGAGCTGAAGCGGTTGCCGATGTGACCGAGGAGCTGATGAAGTACGCTGATACAGCGAATCCTATTGGCCAGTTCTACTTCTGGAATCGGGCCAGACGGACGATAGGCAGTTCCGCGTTTTCAATGCTTGGCAGCTCCACCACCACGCTCGCACCGTTCCTGAACAGGAAGCTGTATCAGTTGATGGCTTCGGTGCCGGCGGAATTTTTCATCGAACAGCACGGGAAGAGGTTTCACGATAGAATCATCGCAGCCTCTTATCCCGAGCATGCACACATCAGGTTTGAAGACAGAGGTCTGGATAATCAAAAAAGCAAGCTCAGGCAACGGCTAAATACCAACCTGGCGCTGATGCAGAAGCTGCAAAACGCACCTGACAGCAGGTTCTCAAAAATCCCGATTTTGAGTCGGGCCATTTACGCAATATTGAGCGCAAGGTACAACGATAGCTCCACGCTAATATTCAGGATGATCACGTATATGGACTGCCTGGAAAACTCAAGGAATGAGAAGAACAATGCAAACAACCAGTTTTGGTCAGAAAATATTTGCCGGTAGCATGTGGACAGTGCTGATGCGCTGGATGTCCAGGCTGCTGGGCATCATATCCATGATCATCCTGGCGAGAATCCTTGTCCCTGAAGATTACGGACTGGTCGCCCAGGCGGTATTACTGTCCAGCTTTCTTGAGCTGATGACCCAGTTCGGCTTTTTTACCGCGCTGTTAAGAGACAAGGACGCGAACAGCGACGATTATCACACCGCCTTTACCCTGAGTCTCATCAGAGGGCTGGTATTGGCAGTAGTGGTAGCCGCCAGTGCCGGGTTGGTAGCAGATTTTTTTGACGAACCAAGACTGACGGATCTGGTTCTTGTTTACGCCGTGGTGACGTTTCTGAACGGCACGGTCAATGTCGGCATTGTTGATTTTCAAAAGGAGTTCCGGTTTAACGAGGACTTCAAGTTGAACATCACCTCCAGATTTTCCGGCTTTTTGGTTACGCTGATGATCGCTGTCATCTATGAGAGCTACTGGGCTTTCCCTCTGGGTACGTTAGTGGCAACGCTGGTTAAGGTATTTTGCAGCTACCATATGGTCAGCTTCAAACCCAGAATAGCGCTGAAGAACTTCTATCACATATTCAATTTTTCCAAGTGGTTCTTCCTGTTCGAGGCATTCAACGCCGCGTCCAACAAGGTTGATACATTTCTGATAGGCAAGTTCGGCTCTCCTGCCGAACTGGGCATCTACACCGTATCCAAGGAAGTCGCTGGTCTGCCGACTACCGAGCTCGCGATGCCCGTGGCCCGCGCCTCACTGCCCGTGCTGGCCAGGCATGTGGACGATTTGCCAGAGTTCGGAAATCTGTATACGAGTGTATTGATCTCTGTACTCGTGCTTGCCCTGCCGGCCGTTGCCGGCATCAGTGTGCTGTCCGAGCATCTGGTATTGCTTCTGCTTGGCCCTCGCTGGAGCGAAGCGGCGACACTGTTGCCGATACTTGCCTTTATCGCTGTTACCAAGGTGAGTGTTGCCTGCGCCATACCTGCGCTGGCTGCGCTGGGCCGAGCAAGCCTGTTAAGTCGATACTCGGTGACCATGCTTATCGTGAAGTCTTTGCTGATGGGTGCCGGCATCATGTATTACGGTGTGATAGGCCTGGCCTGGGGCGCACTGGCGGCAGGCATACTAGGCGTACTGATGATTCACTTCATACAGAGGAAACTGGGTATCCTGTCGCTGGGCAGATTGTTTGCCGGTCTTTGGCGCTCCATCCTGGCCACCGCGACAATGGCCGCCGTTGTGGCGAGCGTGAAAGTGAATTACCCCGCGGACGGCACACAGGCAAACATGGTCATCACACCCTTGCTGGTGATGCTTGGGTGCTCTGTCTACATGGTCAGTCTAATGTTGCTCTGGGTCCTGGCAAAGCGGCCGGATGGTTTTGAAAGAAATGCCTTTAATCTTATGAAGAATATGGTGAAGTAGAGAACGTTATGCACAATCTAATCGCAATCGATGTAGGTAGCGATACAGCGAATGATGTCTACAAAAGAATGTCGTCAGAGCAGGATTATCACTCATTCGAGCATCACTCGCGCCTCTCCATCGCCACCAACGCAAGGGTTTTGACGGCAGACACCAGAGTGCTTTTGACACTGGGCACTCCCCTTCCCTACCCGGAAAAAATTCCGGAGTCCTGGCAGGATGCGATGACAGCGTTATGCACTCATGACGGTGCTTTTGCTTTTGTGTTCTGCGACACCGACGCGAATAAAATGGTGCTGGTCACTGATTTCCTGGGCTACATGCCGCTTTATTACCAGGTGAAGGACAACGGCGTTGTGATCAGCAGCATGGCCAAAGCTTTCCACGGAAGCTGCGACCCTGCCGGCTGGGGCGCACTGATATCTCTGGGCTATACCATCGGCGATTCAACGCTGACCGATGGTGTCAGACGTCTGCCATCCGGTAGCACGATAGCCATTGACCTGATGACGGGGGAAATGACGAGTACTAAATATCGGAACCTCGGAGACGTAGCGTACAGTGGCGGCACCCTGGAACGGGTCAAAACCACGCTTGACGAAAGCGTGGACAAAACGCTTGGCGCCGCGCTTTTTCGAGAACAGGCGGTCATGATGAGCGGCGGTTTTGATTCCAGGTTGATTGCCTTCATGCTTGCTGACAGACAAGTGGATTTCCGGCCGGTCGTAGTGTCACACCGGGACGAACAGCTGGACGCGGACGGAACGTTTGCGCAAGCGATCATCAAAAAACTCGGAGTTGAATGTGCATTTAATGTGCCTGACCAGGATTTTTTTTCCAGCCAGGCTTTTCTTGATTATCTGTTTGCCTCAGAAGGCGAAGTGGCAAGTCTGTACCTGTTTATCGCCCAGGTATTTCAGTTCATACCCGCCCGCGCCACAACCTGGGAAGGGGTTATCCCAGGCTATACCCTCGTTGATTTCAGCGCCGGTAAAGACGGTCGCACCAGCGGCTTCTCAAGGCTCCTCGCCGAGAAAGCCAACGCCTATGACGGCAAATTGTGGACAGCTGCCCGCGAAGTGTTCACCGCAGAGGTTGCCGAGAGTTTTCAGGATGCCTTTGACGACGCCTGGAAAAAGGAAACAGACCGGTATCCCGACAATGGCGATGGTGTTAACCGTTACCTTCTGGAGCACAAATCCCGAAACCGCACCGGCATCAATCCTTTCAAGGTTTTCCAGACCCGAACGCAGACTGTCAGCCCGGGCATGACCTGGGATTATATCTCGGCGTCAATGTCGATACCTGCGAGCCAGAAAGTAAACCACGCTCTGTACTACCGGCTTTTGAGAAGGCACTATCCAAAAGCGCTGGACATTCCCTTTATCAGCGGTAACGTGATCAAACCGGCCGAATCGCTGAACGTGAATATGAAAATATTTGAACTCAGAAACAGTATTGAAAACTTTCTGAATTTGCGTCCACGTTTGCGCCGGATTTTTCAATCGCCGAAGCGCAATGTCGATTTTTTACCGTCATCATTTCTTCAATCCTCTCAACTTTCGGTTGAAAACGACGAGGCGTTAAGTCCGGCGTTTCTGGCCAGGGTGCGTCGTGGGCAGGTAGGCTCGCCGGAAGCCATGAAGTTGCTGTTCCACTGGCGGGTTTGGCGCTGGATCCACAATGGCGAGCTGTATTCAAGGCTGGGCGAAACCGGGAATAACAGCCAGTGAGCGGTGCTGCCTGCTCCCTGCGGCATTCACTGGCTGGTTTCAGGCGTCTCAGTTGCCTCTGTCCCTGGTTCTGCAAGGTGTCGGCTATTTAATACCATTCGCAGCAGGAACCGCGAAGCCGTTTTGTCCCAGGGGGTAAACCGTGGCAACTGGAAGTGATCTGATCGGGGGCCGGCGACACCCCAGCTGGTCGCTACTGCAGCATTGAACCCCGCCCGTTTAACAAGCTCGACGTGACTGTCGTTGTAATCTATACCAGGACGGCCGTTCGGGTAGGCAAACAGGTTCAGTGGTTGGCCGATGATTTCCTCAAGGGCAATTTTGCCCTGCTGAATCTCTTCCTGCGCCTGCGCTGGCGTCAGCCGGTTTAGAATCGGATGCGAATACGTGTGCCCGCCAATTTCCACACCTTGCTCGTGCAGCATGGTCAGCTGTCCGGTGGTCAGCATCAGGTCGTCGGGCAGGGAGTCTGAGCGGCTGGCAATGCAGTCAGTCACCTCTTTGCGCTGCGCCGTTTGCAGACGCTTACTCCGCTGCTGTATATCGTAGGCCGCGCTGGTTCTTGATGCCACCGAGTTGATCGGATATACGGGCAGCCCCAGCGCAGACAGGTCGAGCTCACCGCCCTTGTGCCGACGCAGTGACTCGACGACAGTATCGTTCCACATGCGCCCGCCATTAAGAAACGCCGCCGCTACAAAAACAGTCACCGGGATACCAAAGCGCTGCAGCACTGGCAGGGCGACAGTTGCGGTGTCCGCATAGCCGTCGTCGAAGGTGACGCACACCGCCCTGGGCGGCAGGCGGTTCTGCTTCAACCTTTGCACGGCCTCACGCAAGGGCAGCACCGTGAAATGCTGCTGCAGCAATTGCATCTGCCAGGCAAACTCGTCCACGGTGGGGACTTCCGGTCGCATCGGGTCCCGTTCCCTGATGACCCGGTGGTAGATCAGAATCGAAAGCCGCTGCCGCCTCGCCAGCGGAGACAGTGCGAGCAACGCCCGGGAGACAGAATGCTGAAGCTTAAGCATGGCGCTTTTCCTTCGGCAACAGAAAGCCGCCCATACCACTGCGTTCATAAGCTAGACACAGTGTTCGCAATTCCGGCCCGTCTGGCCGCGCTGACAACCACCACAAACAAAGCAGCGCCGAACAATAGCCAAGCGCGCCCGTGGCAATGGCGCCGGCAAGCTGCAATAGCTGCACGGTCAGGCTGCTGCCAACAGCGTGGGATGGAAACAGACCCTGCACGGCAAGCAGCATGATCATGGCGGACACAGTTGGCCTGATCGCTATGCGGGCAACGTGGCGCAGGCTCAGGCCGATGTGTGAGCGCAGGGCCACGTAACAGAACACAAGGGTGGCAAGCAGGCTGCTGACCGCCGCGTAGGCTACGCCCACGATGCCATGCAGCGGCAACAGATAGAGCATGAACGCCAATAACAGACCCAGGTTGAGCGCCAGCACGGCGCTCGCCCATTTCGTGCGCCCCAGGGCGATCAGCACGTTGTTGGTGCTGCTGACGCCCACCGTCATCAGTGAGGCCAGCGCCAGCCATTTTACCACCGGCACAATGTGCAGCCACTGCTCACCCAGTACCGTTGGCACGAACAGATGCGCAACCGAAAACAATCCCAGCGCCACAGGTATGCCAACCATCAGCAGCACACCATTGACGTCACAGAACACATCACGCAGCTGCGTGGAGCTTTTGTTGACCCTGGCATAGCCGGGGTAGACCGCCCGGTTGACGGACATGACGACCTCGTTCAGCACTTGGCCGATTTCACGCGCCAATTGCAGCGAACCCACTGCCGCGACATCGAGAAAGCGCGATACCAGCAACTTCTCCGAATGGCGGCTGAAGTAGGCCAGAATATTGTTGAGCTGCAACCAGGCAGAAAACGAAATCATTTCCCGCCAGCGACTCAATTCCAGCTTTGGCCGGAAAGACTGCATAACGTAACTCAGCAACAGCGACATCAGTGAGGAGATCAACAGCCCCCAGAGCATGGCCCAGTAACTTCTGAGTAGAAAAGCCAGTGGAACGGTGACCAGGAATCCCGCCAGTTTTACCATCAGGCTGAAACGGAACTCCCGATCGAAGGTCATGTATTTTTGAAAATTAATGACCCCGATATTCCTGAGCCCATGGATCAGGAACAAAAGGCAAAGAAAGCGCAGTACCGTCTCCAGTTGCGGCTCCGCGAGCCAGGCCGCAGCGAAAGGCGCAAACAGAAACAGCAGCGACGAGGTCAACAGGGAGAACAGCACATGCAGCGTCCAGGCCGTATTGTAATGGGCGTCCGTGGCATCCTGGTTCTGTATCAGTGCGGAACCGAAGCCAAACGCGCTCAGCAATTCCACGAACGCGTAAACCAGCATGGCAAGCGCGTAGATGCCGAAATCCCGGGGCGTGAGCAGGCGTGCCAGCACCAGGGTACTCACTACGCTGACAAGCTGGGTCGCCAGACGCAGGCAGACGGTCCAGGCTGCGCCCCGGGCGATTGCCCTGCCCACCTGGCCGCGACTGTGTGTCTGGTCATGTGTGTTCATGGCAAACCATACGCTCCATGATCAGACCGTTCCTCCTGGCGACAATCTGCTCACCACATAACGGTATTTACCGGACCTTTCCCGCGTGATGGCATCTACGTAGTCAATGGTGATGTCGACATCCTGGCCCAGGCGCTGCCGGAACGGTTTTTCGATGGCCTTGTGAAGTGCGGCCCGGTTCAGCTCTCCCGCCACCACTTCAACACGGGTGTGGTGCAGCGATTCCTGCACAATTCTGAAGTTCTCCACACCGGGTGTATCACGAAGCACGTAGATCAGCGCCAGGCCGTGCAGCACGGTGCCATCGGAGGCGGTGACAAAATCCGTGGTGCGCCCTTCGACGCTCTTCAGTACCGGCAGGCCCCGACCGCAGCTGCAGGGCTCGCTCGCCAGCACGCCGACATCCCCGGTCCGATACCGGACAAAGGGGAACTCGCTGGTGGCCGTGTGGGTGACCACAATCTCGCCAGCTTCGCCGGCAGGCAAGGCCCTGCCATCGTTGTCCACGATTTCTACCACCATGTCTTCGGCGCTGATGTGCAGGCTGCCCGCAGGACACTGATGGGCAATAAAACCCGCGTCCCGGCCGCCGTAACCGTTGGCAACCGGACAACCAAAGACCTTTTCGATGACATCGCGCTGATGCTCGTAAAGCCGCTCGGAGGTGACAAACGCCACCCGGATGCCCAGGTTGTCGACGCGCTGCTGATGGGCTAGCGCGTGCTCTGCCATCAGCGCCAGCGAGGAGGGATAACCAAACAGCATTTTCGGTTGGCGCTGCTGAATGTGTCTGATAAAACGATCCAGGTTTTGCTGTGACATTGCAAATGCCGATAGCAGTTCGGTGCGGAACAGCCGGTCGCGCAGCTGGCGGACGCGGTCCTGGGACCCGAGTTCGATGGGTGAGCCCCACACCACGATTTCAGGATCGCCGATGTCTACCCCCCACCACCGGGTGGCGCGGCGTTTGGCGGCAACATCATGACTGACCCGTTCATTACTCAGATAGAAAACCAGCGGTTCGCCGCTTGAACCACCGGTATTGAAGCGCTTGAGGCCACTGGCGCCGACCGCCGTCATCGCATCGGTATGGGCCCGGATAGCCGGCTTGTCCAGCAGCGGCAGCGCTCTCAGATCGGCAACCGACGCGACCGCCGCCGGATCAAAGGCGAGTTCCCGGAACATCCGCTGATAGTAGGGGACGGTTTCGCCGATACGCACAAGAAAACGCCGCAGATTTTTCGCCTGCAGGGCCGTCACTTCCTGGGGCGGCAGCCACTGGGTGCGCTCCAGAGCGCGGTGCACCGACAGGGTTTTATGACCTTTCAGTTTTTCGTGGAGCGGAAACAGGCTGTTCGCCACCAGCTTCTGATACAGGCTCATGTCACCTCCTTGTGCTGTGCCTGGGGTCTGCACAGACTGGTGTAAAGGCCGAGCCACTGCTGGCGGACCCGGGCCCAGGTGTACTGCTCAATGTCAGCCAGACCGTTGGCGCTCAGCGTTCGCCGCAAGGCACCATCGCCCCGGAGTTCGCTGATGGCTCCGGCCATGGCGGCGACATCGCTGGCGGGCACAAGGAGTGCGGTCTTACGGTGATCCACAACAAACGGCACTCCGCCAACATCAGTCGAAATTACCGGTATTCCGCAGGCCAGCGCCTCCAACACCGAGTTGGGCATATTGTCCACTGTGCTCGGGTTCAGCATGGCATCAGCTTCAGCGTAAAGGGCAACAATGCCTGGCCGGTCCAGCCGGCCAACAAACGCAACCGCGTCCGCTAAACCCAGTTGCTGCACCAGTGCTTTCAGTGCGTTTTCCGATGGGCCACTGCCCGCGATACGCAGGCGCAATGTCGGGTCTGCGCTGAACGCCTGCGCAAAGGCGCGAATGGCCGTGTCGATACCGTAAATGGGCTCCAGATTGCGGGTGATCACCAGCGTGAACCTGTCCGGGCCAGGGTTTGTGTGAGGGCCTGTGTGGTGGCCTGCGTCTGTGTCCGATTTGTCAGGTGCACCCGGATGGAACAATCCCCGGTCGATGATATTGGGAATAATGCGAGCCGTTTCACCAAACTGCCTGAACACTGACTGCAGGTAGCCCGACGGCACGACCACGTCCGCGGCCTTACTCAGTGAAGGCCGCACGCGCCGGAAAGAGCGCTGAAAGTAGGTTTGCGCCTCGCCGCCCCGGTAGTTGACAACCACTGGTGTTGAGCGCAACCAGCCCAGCCAGAGCGTCGGCGCGGCGTGCAGCTGCCACGACCAGCCGGAATTGGCCATCAGATGAATGACATCCACCCGGCCCGTCAGGCGCCACAGCTCAACCAGAAACGGCAGCAGGCGAAACAGGGCTCGCAGCACCGGCACCCGCCCGGCAAACGCCGGGCGGTAAGGCCCGTTGGTGGCCAGCAGTTGCACACTGACTCCCTCGCTTTCGAGTAGCCTGGCCAGTTGGCGGGTCTGCATGGCCATGCCGCCATTGGGCGGTGGTACCGGACCGACCAGGCCCAGGCGTAGTGCTGGTAATTGCTGTTCCCGCTGGCTCATAGCACTCGTCCATAAACTGTCTGATAACGCGCCACGCTGGCAGTCCAGGTGCGCTCCTGTTCGACAAAGGCCCGGCCATTGTCCCGCATCCGCTGCCACTGGTCAGGTTGGCCCAGCAAGTCCTTGACCGCTGACGCCAGCGCGGTCGGATCGCCCGCACGAAACAACATCCCGGTTTCGCCATTACGAATCAATTCCTTGTGACCGCCCACATCGGACGCCACCACAAGCCGGCCCTGGGCCATGGCTTCCAGCGGCTTGAGCGGCGTCACCAGATCGGTGAGCCGCATCGACAGCCGCGGATAAACAAATATGTCTACCAGATTGTAGTAATCCTGCACTTCCTGATGATCAACGCGACCTGGCATGACCACGCTGTCCTGCAGGCCCAGTTCCCGGACCAGGGTTTTGATTTCGTTTTCCTGCGGCCCACCGCCCACCAACAACAGCCGCAGATCGGGATGGCTGACCAGCAGCTCCGGCAGCGCCCGCACCAGCAGAGGGATGCCCTCATAGGCATAAAATGAACCGATAAAACCAAGCACCGTGCTACCGGTCAGGCCGAGCTGCTCTTGCAATGCCGGCCGGGCGGGGGCGCCAAAGGTGAAGCTGTCGGTATCGACCGCATTGGGAATGACGGTAATTTTGTCCGCCGCAATGCCCCGACTGGCTATTTCTGTCCGCAGCCCCTCGCAAATGGTGGTGACCGCATCTGCATGTTTAAAAACATGGCTTTCCAGCGCCCGGGTCAGGCGGTAGCGCAACCCGCCCTCACGGCTGGTGCCGTGGTCTGCCGCTGCGTCCTCCCAGAACGCCCGACACTCATAAACCACGGGCAGATTGAGCCGCCTGCCGGCGCGCAGCGCTGCC
The DNA here is from genome assembly GCA_913058135.1 of uncultured Gammaproteobacteria bacterium. Classification (GTDB taxonomy): domain Bacteria; phylum Pseudomonadota; class Gammaproteobacteria; order Pseudomonadales; family Pseudohongiellaceae; genus Pseudohongiella. Next base: position 6,933 of record CAJXPR010000084.1, on the reverse strand, counting down.
ATGCCGTTAAGCGCCGGCGAGTGCGCGTGCAGCAGATCGGGCTTTTCTGTCTGCGCCACCTCTTCGATGCGGCGGCTCAGGCTACTGATCACCTGCCATTGATTCAGCACCGGCAGACGCGAGGCCAGCCCGCCGGGCGCTGCGGTGCGATAGAAATGCAGATCGCCCACAGTCTCCTGCGGTGGCAGCCCCGCCCCCTGCTTGAGACCTGTCACCTGCGCCGTGTGCCAGCCCAGAGCCTGCTGTCCACGCAGCAGGTTACGGGTACGGAAGGTATACCCGCTATGCAGAGGCAATGAATGGTCGAGAACATGCAATATACGCATAAGCTGTCCGGTTATCCTGTCAGGCTGAAATGATCGTCGCGCACGGCAGCCTGGAACATCAACAGTGACCATAGCGGTGCACTGTGGTCGCGCCGTCCGGACTGGTGCTCATTGACCAGGCGTTCAAGATATTGCTGATTAAACAGGCCGGTATCGGCCAATCCTCCCTCTAGCAGATCCCGGCGCAGCCGCTCTTTCAATGGTCCGCGGAACCAGTTGGCCAGCGGTACACTGAAACCCATTTTAGGCCGGTAAAGTATGTCCTTGGGCAACAACGGCTCGAACGCCTTCTTCAGGATGTACTTGCCCTCTCCGCCATGCAGCTTCAGGCTGGTCGGCAAACCGGATACCCATTCCGCCAGTTTGTGATCCAGCAGCGGAACCCGCACTTCCAGGCTGTGGGCCATGCTGGCACGGTCCACTTTGGTGAGAATGTCGCCCACCAGATAGGTCTTCATGTCCAGATACTGTATCAGGGATAACGGGTCATCCGTGGGGCTGTTCGTCGCATGCTCGGCAAACACGCTGGCCACCGAGTAGCCTTGCAGTTCGCTTTGCAGCGCCGGACTGAACATGGCGCGCCGTTGTTCAGCACTGCATATGGAAACAGAATGCAGGTAGGCCTGCACGCTGTTGCATGCCAGTGCCTGAAATGTGGTTTTGGCACGGAACACACGTGGCGCCCAGTCGGCCTTGGGATACAGCCGGCCAAGTACGCTGAAAATCGGACGACGCACCGCCAAAGGCAAGGTACTGCGCAAACGTTCCTCATTCATGTGCCAGCGGTAGCGCCGGTAGCCGGCAAACATCTCATCACCGCCATCGCCGGACAGTGCCACCTTGACCCGTTGCCGCGCCAACTGGCATACCCGGTAAGTAGGAATGGCCGAGCTGTCAGCGTAGGGCTCGTCGTACAGTGCTGCCAATTCATCCAGCAGATCAAAATCGTCACTGTCTACCTGATGCTCCACATGGCTGGTCTGATAGCGCTCAGCTACCTGGGCGGCATAGCCGGTCTCATTGAACTGTTTCAGCGCAAACCCGATAGCACAGGTGTTCACCGGCTCGTTCTGCAACTGCGCCATCTTCGCTACCACAGCACTGGAATCGACCCCGCCGGACAGAAACGCGCCCAGGGGTACATCCGCAACCAGACGAATCTGGACCGCCTCACGCACGCGCGCCCGGACTTCTTCCCCGGCGTCCGCCTCCGTCACCATTGACCCGGGTGTAAACGGGATATCCCAGTACTGGTGTTGATCCGGCATGGCCTCGCCGCGCCTGATCAGCAGCGTGTGGCCGGGGCGTAATTTGTGCACGTCGCGGTAAATGGTTTTGGGTTCCGGGATATACCCCAGGGCAAAATAATCCTCGACCGCGCGCGGTTCCAGCAGGCGACAAAGGCCTGGATGAGCTTTAAGCACTTTGAGTTCGGAGCCGAACACCAGCTGTCCGTCCGTGAACAGCGAATAGAAGAGCGGCTTAATACCAAAACGGTCTCTGGCCAGAAAGACACTTTGCTGCGCCTGATCATACAGCGCAAAGGCGAACATGCCGCGAAAGTGCTCGACACATTTTGTACCCCACTGCCGCCAGGCATAGAGAATGACTTCCGTATCGCAGTTGGTCTTGAATACATGGCCGAGCGTGGACAGTTCCTTTGCCAGTTCGCGGAAATTGTAGATCTCCCCGTTGTAAACCAGGCAAAGTTTGCCGTCGTCGCTGAACATCGGTTGCTGACCGCTCGCCAGGTCAATAATCGACAATCGGCGATGGGCGAGACCGATACCCGGTTCAATATGGACACCGCCTTCATCAGGGCCACGATGAAACTGGCGCTGATTCATGGCCGCCAGTACGCCGGGGTCAGGCTCACGTAATCCGGTGGTGTCAAAAATGCCTGCAATGCCGCACATGGTCAGTGGTTCTCCTCGCGAGAGCGGGTTTTCTTCGGGTGCAACAGTGAGTCGTACAGGGCGAGATAGCTGTCTATCGTGCCTTGCCAGCTGAAATTCTGCCTGATGTGTGTTTCGGCGGTGCGGCCCATGCTGTGCCTCAGTGAAGGATCTTCAATGAGGGTGATGATGGCCTGCGCGAGTGCCTCAGCATTTCTGGGCGGAAACAGCAGGCCGGTGGTGCCTTCCCGTACCAGTTCGGGGACGCCGCCAACCGTGGTGGCAATAACCGGCAGGCCGGTGGCCATGGCTTCCAGGATCGTTAACGGGAGACCTTCTCCGAGCGAGGGCAATACAAAGACATCCATGGCGCGAAGCAGCTCAGGGATATCGTCTCTGTCGCCCGTCAACCATACCACTTCGTTCAGTGACAGTTGGTCAGCCTGGGCAGTCAGGGCTTCGCGCTCGGGACCGTCACCGACAATCACAAGGCGCAGTCTGGCGCGATACTCGGGGCGCTCGGACAGGAGCCGGTGGACAGCCACGAGCAACAATTTCTGGTCCTTTACCGCTGCCAGACGGCCCACGGTGCCGAGCACCACAACATCGGCGCCGGACTGAAATCCCTCAGGCAGTCCTGCTGGAGCTGCGTATGACTGCTCAGGGTCGCGGACGAAACGCTCTGCGTCGACGCCGTCGTAGATCTGGGTGACTTTGAATGGGGGAATGTGCACAGTCTGGATCAGCCACCGGGACAGGTCCTGGCTTACTGCAACAAAGCGATGGATCAGCGGACTGAGCATCCTGCGCAACCACTGGTACTTGCGATTGCTGCCGTCCAGGTCTGACATGTCCCGACCATGCTCACCGTGAACACGTCTGGTGCCGGGCATAAGCAGCCCCAGAACCTGAGTCTCCAGCGCAGCCAGATTGCGGGTATGAACAATCGCCGGGCGCAGGCGTCGCAGGTGCTGCCACAGGCGCCAGTATATGCCCAGGTCGTGGCCGGGTTTTTTGTGCAACTCGATGACCTCGACATCCGGCGCCGTCAGGCGGCTGGCGAATCGCTCTGCGCCCGTCAGACAGATAATTGCATGACGGTACCGGGAGGGTGGACAACGGTTAATGATGGTGACCAGACCGTTCTCCAGGCCTCCGGTGCCCAGGGCGTATATAATGTGCACGACCAGCGGCGGCTGTGGTTCACGTTCGCTCATTGCGCCACTCCATCCTGAAGGGAAGCTTCGATGCCCGTCAGGTGCGCGGTGATGAAATGCTGCAGCGCCTGCCGGGCCTGATGCCGGTCGTCGCCAACCGGCGTGGCAATGAACAGTCGGGTCCCCTGGCGGCCGCCGTCGAAAATCTGCTGTTTCGCCTCCAGCAACTTGATCAGATAGGGGTTTGTTGTGTAGCGGCCATCAATAAGATACCAGGACCAGACCAGCACATTCTGGTCTGCAGATGCCACCCGGGCCTCGATGACCTGTTCCGGGTAACCCAGATCGGTCTGGTAGCCGCGTTCCTCAATGATCTGCCAGACACCCCTGACCGGTCGCCAGGGGTCGGTGGTATCAACCAGCTCTGCCCCCTGACTCTGTTTCAGGTACTGACGCAGATGCAGCCCGATGATGACGGGATCAGAGGCATCACTTGTCACATAGACCTGGTCCAGCTCGCGGTCCGCGCCTGATTGTGCAGGATGCCACTGCCAGTCCTCCCGCTCCACAGCCTGCCAGGCGTCGCCTGCAACAGGTGCCTTCAATGCAGGCGTGTCGACGGGGGGGCTTTCGCGGTTCATGGCGAAGGCGGCGGCGGGCCAGATGCCGGTCGCCACGATGGCCAGGCCAGCGACCGCCATCGTCGAAAAGGCTGAAGACCGCTCCGGCCGTGTTGGGGGTGGGGTGCCAATGCTCACCGGTTGTTCCTGTTGTTGCCAGAAACCGCCAACCCAGAACATCAACAGCATAATCACGCCGAAAAATACCCAGCCGAAAAGCAGGTGGTCGGCGCCGATACCATAGCGCATGTCACTGAGGTGGCCCACCATGACCACAGCATAGGCACGCGCGCTGTTGGCCAGAATCGGCACGATGACGGCAGCCAGCAAAAATGCCAGCTGGCGCCATATACTGGTGTAGGTCAGGTGGGCATAACAGGCACCCAGGACCACGGAAGCAATCAGATAGCGTACGCCGCTGCATTCCTCAATCACTGACCAGGTTCCGGTTGGCAGATAGAGAAACATACCCTCGCGATAAATGGGGACCCCGCTCCCGCGTACCAGAAATTCCGTTGTATCAGCGGTCAGCATCATCAACGGGGGAATCAGGTCTTCCCCCATGGGTACGGCAAAAAACAGAAAGCCCAGCGGAAAAGCGTAGCAGCGCACCACGTCAGTGCCGGCGATGGCCCAGATGCCGCACACCAGCATCCCCACAAATGCCAACTGCTGCACCACCAGTACATCCACCAGATTGGCAAGCCACCAGACCAGACCCGCACCCAGCAACAGAATCAACGCCCAGGGCTCGGGCCGGACCGTCAACCTGGCAAAGCGATCGCGCATTCGCCATGCCAGCCACACGCTGATGGGGAGGATCAGAAAGCCGTGGGCAAATGTCTCCGAACGTATCCAGATGGCCACCATGGAACTCAGCGTTGCATGGAAAATCAGCGCCACCAACAGACAGTAGACAGTAATAACTACCAACAGGGTCTTGCCGCTGCTCATGCGCTCACCCGTCTCCCTGTTCGCCGCGCTGGACTGCCAGCGTGTCCGGCTGATTCAGTCTCAGCAATCGGACCACCTCTGGCAGAGTCTGTTCCCAGTTGAACAGCCGCTGCACACGCTCGCGTGCGCGCGCGCCCAGCCCGCCGTGGCGACCGGAAAGGAGGTCTTCGATACCACGCAGGTAATCATCAACGCTTTCGGCCAGCAATACATGTTTTCCGTCGACGGCGTCGATACCTTCCAGGCCCTTGTGGCTGACCAGTACCGGCAATGCCATGGCCATACCTTCCAGCACCTTGTTCTGAATGCCCCGCGCTACCCGCATCGGCGCTACGGCAGCCAGCGCATACTTCAGGTAGGGGCGGACGTCGGGTACCCGGCCGGTAACCCTGACTCCTGGCAAACGTGCCAGTTGTTTCACATTGGCAGCGGGGTTGCCGCCAACGATGTAAAAGGTCAGCATCGGATGCCGCTGGCGCAGGATCGGCAGCACAGTCTCGGCAAACCAGACGACCGCGTCGACGTTGGGCCAATAGTCCATGGCACCGGTGAACACCAGCGCCTGACAGCCCGATGGGAAAGGATTGTCCAGCGTCGGACCCACCGACGATTGCGGATCAAAATAATGACTGTCGACACCGTTGTTATAAAACCCTGTTCGGGCTGCTGTCGCCGGGGAAAGCTGACGGAACAGCGCTGCCTCGGCAGACGATACAAACAGACTGGCGTCGAATCGCGCTGCCAGCGCCTTCTCACAGCGCAGCAACAAACGGGCCTCGCGGTTATACAACCAGCTCAACGGCCAGGGCTTCTTTTCCGCGTACTGCCGCCACTTGTCGGAATCGATATCAACAAAGTCGATCACCTTGCGCTGAAAATCCTTGCCGCCGGCCGGCAGAAATTGCGCCATGGTGGAGGAATAGACCAGAGTGTGGCGAATATTGTGCTCCATGCAGGTGCGGGCCACCCATTGTTTCAGCGCGCTATCGGCGTAGTACGGCAAAGACAGTGGGTCCCCGCTCAGCAGACCGGACAGGCTGCGCAATTTTGCCAGTCCGGGCCGCAAGGGCCGCAAGCAGATTCTGCGACAGTACTTGTCCAGTTCGGGGGCACAGATCCAGTCGTCGGGATCATCAACAAAGCTGGCCAGATAAATGTCGAAATGTCGGCTCAGGTGCGCCAGCAGGTGAAAGGCCCGTATCTTGTCACCCTTGTTTGGCGGATAGGGTATGCGATGGCATAAGAACAGCAGCGGCAACCTGTCGCTGGTGCTGGCCGTGGAACGCCTCGCCACACCCGCCGCTGCACCCGGGAGCGCACCCACGTCTGCGCTCTGTCCTGCGTCAGGGATCTCCCCGGTGCTGCCCTGCGTTCGTGTCATGCTCACGGTTTTCACCATCAACCCAGACTCCGCGCCAGGCCCGGGCCAATCAGGTTGGCCACCGGCAGCGGCAGACGTCGCCAGGTGTTTACCAGCAGGCGATATCGCGGGTTGGTCGGATTGACATCCGGCACCTGACGGGAGGACACCAGGTAATATTCATAGGGCAGTGGTTCTGGCTTGAAACCCCAGTTTTTCTTGAATTTGTAGGGGCCTGTGTCACGCTTGCTGCGGCCGAAATCAAAACAACTCAGCCCTTCATCCGCACTGCGGCGCATCAACTCCCAATACATGAAGTCGTTACTGCCCTTGATGCTGCGGGCGCGGGCGATACTGCCGCCGTAATAGGGCAACACCTGGTTGCGAAAATAGAAGCTCATCACGCCCGTGACATCTTCGTCCCCGTCGCGGATCATCAGCACCCGGCAGTCGGCACCGAACTCATCGCGCAGTATCTCCAGGTAGCGACGTCCGAATACCGGTGTGCCCAGATTGCGTACGCTTTCCGCATAGACTTTGTAGAAACGCTTGCAGCCAGCGTCTTCCTCGCTGCTGTCTCTTATACACATCTGACGCTGCCGACGATCTACTCTGTGTAGA
>CAJXPR010000083.1 GCA_913058135.1 uncultured Gammaproteobacteria bacterium | reverse complement strand
CGAGATTTCTGCCTGTCTCGTGGGCTCGGAGATGTGTATAAGAGACAGGTTCAGATGCGTGCCGCTGACAATGTCGACTTCGCTGATTTCCCGGTAGCTGACATGCACCGTGGTTTCAGTAATGCCGTACATATTCACCAACTTGACGCGGCTGATCGGAAATTCATCAACCCAGCTTCGCAATCGGTTGCAGGCAAGTGAGTCCCCACCGAAGACGACCAGTCGCAGAGATGCCAGATCATGCCCGGTCTTCCTTATGGCAGTTTTACTGAACTGATAAAACGCCGCTGGGGTCTGATTGAGTACCGTGACGTTGTGGCGAGCCACAAGATCGACAAAAGCCTCGACGTTACGCACTGCCGCTGCAGCGGGGATCACCAGGGTGCCGCCGTTAAGCAATGCTCCGTACATTTCCCAGACCGAAAAATCGAAGCAGAACGAATGCGCCAACACCCAGACGTCATGGTGGTCAAAGTCAAAATCGAAGGCTTCGTTACGTAACAGACGAACTACATTGCGGTGCGAGATTTCGCAGCCCTTGGGTCGGCCCGTGGAGCCGGAGGTATATATCACGTAAGCCGCTGCATCGGGGGCAAGCGCAGGCAAAGCGGTCAGTTCAGCCGTGGCAGACGCCATGGCCGCGATGTCGACACTCTTCGCTGCCAGTGACAATGGCGGCATATCCGCTGTCGTCAGCACCAGCGCGGCACCACTGTCTTCGACGATAAAGCGCAGGCGTTCTTCGGGATAAACCGGATCCAGCGCAACGTAGCTGCCGCCCGCCGCCAACACAGCCAGCATGCCCACGATCATGTCGCGGTTGCGGGGTAGCCACAACGCCACCCGTCGTCCTGCAGCAAATGCTTCATCCTGCAACAACCCGCTGGCAACGCGCTGTACGCTGGCGTTCAGCGCCGCATAACTGATGCTACCCAGATCATCGCGCAAGGCATCCCGGTCGCCGTGATAGCTGACCGCCTGCTGATACAGATCAACGAGGGTCATGTTTGTCGGATATGAAGCCTGCCGCTCGTTCCACTGACCGGAAAGCCAGCTGCTCTCCGCAACCGTCAACAGATCCAGCGACGTCAGGGCGTGATCCGGCGCCTGCACCAACATTTGCGCAAGGTGAATAAAGTGTTCTGCCAGATGTTCAATCTGTGCGGCAGGATAAACGGAAGCGTCGAACATGAACGTGGCGTCCAGACCGCCGTCAGCGGGCACAATTACCAGATTCAGCGGCAGATCAGTACGCTCGAAAGCGCGTATGTCAGAAATACCGACGCCGGCAGCGCTGTCGGACTCGCCACCACCGCGCAATGCGGCATCCATCGGATAATTCTCCAACACTACCAGATGGTCAAACAACGGTTCACGTGCAAGCAGGTCGGGCGCCGCCGCCTGAATGTCGGCAAGGCTCAGGTACTCGTAACCTCGGCCGGCATTAGCCTGCTGCTGAGTTAACGTCAACGCCTCATTGGCCGTCATACCGGAATCAAGCTGAAAGCGCACCGGCACAGTATTGATAAACAGACCAACGGCGCGTTCAATACCCGCAACCTCAGATGGCCTGCCTGACACCACAGTGCCGTAAACCACATCGGCGCTGTTGGTGAACCTGGCCAGCAGCACGGCCCAGGCCAGCCTGATCACGCTGCTGATAGTCGCGCTGCGGGATGCTGCCCAGCTCTGCATGTCGGTGGTCAATGATGCAGACAACTGTACGGTATGGTGCTGCAGTTGATACGCTGCTGCAGGGCCGACATCGCGCTTTGTGTCCGGTTGGGGCCAGGGCAGCAATCGGGTCGGGCGTTCCACACCGGCCAGCAGTGTCGACCAATACCCGGCTGCCGCATGTCTGTCACGGCTGGCGAGCCAACGGAAGTACTCCCGATTCAGCCGGTCATACGTCAGAGCCTGCTCCTCGCTGTCGACGGACGCTGAGTCAAGCCCTGCATAATGCGATAGCAGGTGGTCGAACAGGATGCCGACACACCAGCCGTCCATAATCAGATGGTGATGCGACCAGATGACATGCACGCTGCCTGCGGTGCTGCGTGTCTGCTTTTGCCGGTTCTGTGACTTGCGTTTGCGTGCCGGCTTTTTCAGGACAAAGAGTTGCACCCGCATTAGTGGCGGTTGTGCAATATCGAATTGCACAAGCTGATCAGCGACGCGCGCATCGTCGATCACACGTTGTTGCTCCGGTGCCGACAGCGCGCTCAGATCGTGGCAAATCACCGGCAGTGTCACCTGCCTTCTGATCAGTTGCGCAGTGCGACCATTACTGCCCACCAGGAACGCGGCTCGTAGCAGTGGAAATTCGCAGACCATGTACTGGAATGCCTGCGCCAGGCGGTCGACCTCGACACCGTGCAGGGTAAAATCCACCTGTTCGAGGTAGGCCAGGTCATCCGGTTTACTACGGGCGTGATAAATCAGTCCGCTCTGCATCGCGGTAATCGGCAACAGGTTCTCGACATCGCCACGCTCAATGGCATTTGCCCGGAGCAGACCAAGGTAGTCGTCCAGATGCCAGTCGGCTTCCACGAAATCGACCGGCGTAGGTAGCACCGGTGCTGTCAGCCTGCAGCATGCGGCAACCAGGTCCAGCGCCTGCTGCCGAAACGCAGCCAGAAGGTCGCTGAGCGTCTGCTGGGAGACCAGCGCCGCATCCGCGGACACCGATACATGCAAGCCGGCGTCATCAGCGAAACAGACAAACTCAACCGGCGGCAGCAAGCCCAGTTCGCCCATACGATCACCAGCAGGCGTTTCGTCGAGGATGGAAAAATCGTGGCCGGCATGGTGCCTGAAACGCCCCAGATAATTAAACGCGAACTCCGGCGTAAACGCCGGCAAAGTATCATGCTGCACAACATACCTGAGCACACCATAACCAGCGCCCTGTTCTGGCACGCGCTGTGTCCGGTCACGGATACGCTCGACTTTTGCCACCCAGTCACTGGCCAGGTTCGCGCCAGACGTGACGATACTTAGTGGGTATGCTGACGTCATCCAGCCAAGTGTTGTCGAGAAATCAGCATCGGCGTAGCGTTGCGCCCTGCCGTTTGATTCCATCAGTACGGTGACCATATCGAGTTTGAATACGCGCGCGACGGCATCGGTGAACACGGCGAGCAGCAGATCACTGCCTCTGCTGCGGAACTGCTGGTGCCCGGTGGCAAGGAGCACGTCGGTCTCTTCGGCGCCCAGGCTTGTGGCAAGCTGCAAACGTGGCTGCGGCTCTGCCTGTAGTGCGACCCGGCACGAAACATCATTGGACAGTGCTGGCGTTGCGTCTGCCAGCATGGCCTGCCAGAACGGCGCTTCAAGTAATGCTTTGTGTCTGGCAGCGTCGCTGTGCAGAGCACTGGCGAACTGGCGCATACTGGCGTTTTCGGGCAAAGCCCGCAGGGTGCGCCCTTGCTCGATATCATCCCACAGCAGAGCCCACTGCGTTTGCAGCAGTTGCCAGGAAACTGCATCGACAACAAAGTGGTGGAACACGACCAGAGCCCTGTTCTCTGTTGCACTGCGCACCAGCACCACTCTCAGCAAGGGACCGCCCTGCAGCCGGATATCGGCGCGTGCCGACACAGCAACTGCATCCAGGTCAACGTCGGCATCGACCTCGGAACACTGTAACAAAACATCGTTCGCGGTTGCGATTTCCTGCAGCCCGGCGCGCTCGGCGATCAGCGCCCCGGTTTCCCGAAACACACCGTGCTGGTCTACCCAATGACGGCACAGCGCTGCCAGTTGGGTCAGGGTCATGCCGTGCGGCAGACGCAGCCAGGCAGCTTGCGTAAAGGCATCGGCATCGCCCTTGCAGGTTTCAAAAAACCACGATTGCATTGGCGTTGGCACTGGTGATACAGATGCCTGCAACACTGGCGCGTGCTGGCTGCCCTTGGCCACAATTTTGCGCGCCAGATCAGCCATCACAGGGTTGCGGAACAATTCGTTAACATCCAGCAGATATCCTGCTTCGTGCAATCGGGAGGCCAGTACGATAGCCTGAATGGAGTCGCCTCCGGCACTAAAATAGTTGTCGCCAGGCTGTAGATCCGGACGTCCCAGGATTTCCCGGCAGTAATTCAGCAGTGGCTCCAGATATGCACTTTTCGTGTCTGTTTCAACGGTGTCAGCGATGACTGTCGGCGTCTTTTGCTCAAGCGACGATGCCAGCGCGCTGCGGTCAAGCTTACCACTGGACAACATTGGCAGTGCGCTCACTACGTGCAGCTTGCCGGGCACCATCCACACCGGTAACACAGACATCAGCGCCTCACGCCAGCCGGCAGGTTCCGCATCAGCTACAATCCAGCCATGCAGGCTGGCGCTGGTTCCTGTATCAACAACCCTGGCGGCCACTTCATTCAGGTCAAGCTGGCTACGCAACGCTGTTTCTACTTCTTCCAGCTCTATGCGATAACCATTGACCTTGACCTGGCCATCGTCGCGGCCCTTGAATTCCAGCGCGCCGTCATCGAGCAGGCGGACGATGTCACCGGTATCGTAACAGCGCATATTGTCCACTGCTGGCAGCCTACGGAATTTTCTGAGCGTGTTTGTCTCATCCCCGGCGTAACCTTTGGCGAGACCGATACCACTGACCCATAGTCGCCCCCACACACCGGCAGGTGCCGGACGCTCCTGTTCATCCAGTATATGTAACTGAATGTTGTTGACCGGCCAGCCGATGGTGACCCGGTCCTGTCCCGGCTTCTGGCGGCCACCGCTGACCACAACGCTGCACTCGGTGGGTCCGTATTCATTCCACAGCTCGACGTTTGGCGCTTTGGCAAAATGCGCCTGCATCAGGTCCGGTGGCAGGTTCTCACCTGCCAGGGTGATGAAACGCAACGATGCAATAGCCTCAGGTATACGATCCAGCAGCACACGATACAAAGTCGGCGTCAGCAACATTGATGTCACCTTGTGCTGACCGAGAACTTCCCTGATGCGCTCAACGGACCGCTTGGATGCGGTGTCCAGCATTACCAGACAGCCTCCACTCAACAGTGTGCTGAGAATATCGATCACCGAGGCGTCGAATCCGGCACTGGGCATCTGCAGTGTGGTATCCGCGCGTCCCATGCGATAGCTTCGTATCCGCCAGGCAACCGCATTGCTGATGCCGCCGTGACATATTTCCACGCCTTTCGGCACACCAGTGCTGCCGGACGTGAAAATCACATAGGCGACATCGTCCGGGCACGGGGGCTGTAACGATTGATGGGGCGTCGCGCGACCAATACTCTCGTGTATGGCGTCCATGCTGATATATTCCAGTGCGTCCACCTCGCCAGGTTTAGTGCTGGCGCCGTGCCCGGCCGCATGAATCAGATAACGCGCACCGCATTGCTGCTGGATCAATCGCAGCCGCGGCAGGGGTGTATCGGGTGTGACTGGCACATAAACGGCCCCCATGGAAAGCAGGGAGAGCATCACCACGACCAGGTCGTTTGAAGAATCCAGGTTCACCAGCACCCTGTCGCCTGCCCGAACCCCGTAGAGGTTGAACAGCGTGAACGCCGTCTCCTTGACCTGGTGGTCCACGTCGGCGAAGGTCAGCTTGCGATCGCCTTCAATCAGCGCCAAATCCAGCGCACCCTCGACCACCTGTCTGTCCCACACCGTGAAAACCGTGTCGGGCGTACTAGCACGAGCAGCCGGCCGGGCGTCTCGGGGCAGTCCATCGTCACTCCCCTGCGCGGCGGGGATGCTGGCAGCCGCGTTGGTCCAGTCCGCCACCGTGGTCGCTTCACCTGCTACCAGTAGCTTCAGAAGCGCCAGGTATTCGTCCATACGCCGGTTCATGGTGCTGTCACTGAACAGGCTTTCCGCGTAAGCGCAGTTGATCAGTATGCTGCCTTCAGCCTCTATCAGATCAAAACTGATATCAAACATGCCGGCGCCTTCGTACTGCGTCAGGGTCTCGCCTTCGAAGGTGCCGGTTCTGATTACCCGCGAACCGGCGTTCTCGTAGGAAAACATGACGTCAAAAAGCGGGTTGCGATTGGCACGATGGCCAAAACTCAGCGCCGAGAGTACCGAACTGAACGGATAATCTGCATGTTCCTGCACCTCAAACAACCGATCGCGGATTTGTTGCAGGAAGTCAGCGACGGAACTGTGCTCATTAACGCTGGCCGGGAATGCCAGGGTATTGACGAACATCCCCACAGCGTTGTCGGCGGAAGCGTCCGGACGCCCGGAACCGGGCAGCCCGACCACGAACTGCTGCTGCCGGGCATAGCGCCAGGTCCAGGCTATAAATACCGCAAACAGGGCACCGAAGGTGGAAATACGGGCGGACGTACAGAAACGATGCAATGCCGCCGTGGCCTCTGCATCCAGCTTCAGGGCGATGCGTTTGCCGGCAAAACTGGTGACCGGCGGACGACTGAAATCCGGAGACAGGTCGAACGTCTCCTGCGACGCGGACAAGGGCGCGAGGACTTCCTGCCAGTAATGGGCCGCCACACGCGCCCGGTCACTGCCCAGATACTGCTCGATGGCGTCCTGCACATGCCGCGCCTGGCTGCGCACCGGATCCAGCACGACGCCATCATACAGTGCCAGAATCTCCTGCAACACAACGTTCATCGACAGACCATCCGCCACGATATGATGGATATCCATCAATAGCAGCTGTGACCCATCTGCCAGCGGAGCCAGTGCCACACGCAGCAAAGGTGGCTCCAACAGATTAAATGGCTGGATATAACTGTCCAGCAGGTCCTCTACGTTACCGTCACCGGCAACTACGTGATCCAGGAAAAAGCGCGGCTCCGCGACGATCCGCTGATAAAACTCACCGTCAACAACAACAAATGCAGTGCGCAACGATTCATGGCGAATAATGACCTGGTGAATGCAGTCTTCCAGCCGGTCGGCATCGACGTCGCCACGCAATTGCCAGGCCCCGGCCAGATGGTAGGGTTTTTCTGCGCCTTCGCGCCGGGTGATGGCGTAAAGCCGTTTTTGCACCGAAGACATGGGCAGGTACTGTCGCCGCAGCCGCTCAGCGCGGAACTGGAAACCGCCAGCGCGCAGCGATTCCACCGCATGAATAACCGCCGCAAACAAATGATCGGCATCTTCATCCGTATGTTCGGTGGACAGGTTGGCAACGTGCAATTCCCAGGTGTAGACGCCTTTTTCCAGCAACAGGTAGAAAAACAGTTCCAGCTCCAGCGCCGGGGCAAAACTCTCGAACTTGAACTGCGTGCCGAAATAGGTCAGGCGCAGCGGTACGGCATGGCGCTCGAACCAGACATTGATGCGGTCTGCGAGCTGATGCATGCGCATCCTGGTGTCGTGGAAAAGCTGCGGATTCCCTTCAATGTGGTCCAGGACAGCAGATGCAGCCGCCAATGCCACCGGATGCTTGTTATGCGTACCACCGGTTGATATGGAATCTGTCAATGGTGCGCTTTCGTCACCAAAGTGCCATATGCCACCATCAATCCACTGCATCAGCTCCGCATTACCGGCGATTACGCTGAGCGGATAACCACCGCCAATGATTTTGCCATAGGTCGACATGTCGGCTTTCACGCCGAACCATTCCTGCATGCCGCCCGCAGCCTGTCGGAAGCCGTTGACCATCTCGTCGAAAATCAGTGGAATTCCCAGTTCGGTGCATAACGCGCGCAGTTGACGCAGGAAGCGTTGTGGCTGCAATGCCGGATTGCGACTCTGCACCGGCTCCACCAGCACACCGGCAAGCTGGTCGGCAAGCGCCCTGATTCGCTCAAGGGACTCCGGGGCGTCATAATCGAGTACCACAAGATCATCGACGATGCCGGTCGGCAGGCCGGGTGACATCGGCACCGCACCGCTTTCGCCCTGGCCCGCAAGCACATCACTGCAAATGCCATGATAGGCGCCGGCAAACATCACCACCTTATCGCGGCCACGTGCAGCACGCACCAGGCGCAAGGCCAGCATGACGGCATCTGATCCGGTGACAAAGAAGGCGGCACGCTGGTGGCCGGTCAGCTCGCATATTCTGCGCGCCACATCGGGCGCCAGTTGCGACTGCGGCCCCAACGCCAGATTTTTATCCAGCTGGGCACGCACAGCATCGTCAATGAAGCGCGGGGAATGGCCAAAATAATGCACCCCCATACCCATCGCAATATCAACGTATTCATTGCCATCAACATCGACAAAACGCGAACCCGAGGCGGTTTCACAGACAATGGGAAAACGCAGCTCCTTAAGATCCTGTTTGAACTGGAGCGAATACTTCCAATCGGACAGATGCGCCTTGCCCGCTTCAGCCGCCTGCTTGCTGAGCCGGCAACGCGATGATAAACGTGCGGCCAGTGAGTCAACCAGCTCACGCTGTTGTGCGCTGAGCTGCGCCTTTTGAGTGTCGATGCCACTGAATTTCTTGCGGGTCTCGATGGCATCTTCAGGAGTCTGCCGGCTTGCCTCGGGCGCCCTGGCATTTGTCGCGCTTACCGGATTGGTTGTCTGCCTGCCTGTCGCGACGCCATCCAGATAGCGTCGCATCAGTGCCATGTGGGCAGACATGACAGTATTGATATCAATGCCCGTCTTGCTGTCTGTCACGGTCGGCATCGAGAGCTGGGGTTGCCGCATAGTGTCACTGTCGATGCGCTCTTTCGCGGCGCTCAACGTGGTTTGCTGCGATGACCCGGACCTGTCCGGTGATCTATCGGCGGCCGCTGCGGGCTGGCTTTCCGGCACTACGCCATTGTCGGCCAGAAAGTCAGCGAGTTTGCCGAGTACGGAGAGTTCATCATAGAAACGTTTCATCGAGATATCGACGTGGTATTCGCTTTCCAGCACCCGGCCGATGCGCACGAACATCAGTGAATCCAGACCCAGGTCGAGCAAATCCGTGTCCCGGTCCAGGTCGCTGACGCTGACACCACTGATGGATTCGATGATTGTGGCGATCGCGTCAAAAGTCGTATGTTGGTGCAACATAATATTGATTACCTGTTCCCTTCAGTCAGCGCCAGATACTGATCCACAACCGCCATATGCTCCAGCATCACGCGATGAATATCATCAGCGCGGGGCGACTGCGTTGATGACGGCAAAGACGCCAGTTTGTTGCTGTCTATAACATTACTTTCGCTGCTGGCGGACGCGCTTCCGGCGGTCATAAGGGAAGCCGGAGCGAGTTGCCCCCGCGCCGCCGCTGCCGACCAGCAGCGCTGCCGGTCGAAGCAATAGGTTGGCAGTCGCACCGGCATCTGCTCCGCATACGTGTATACGGGATTAAGCCCCAGACAATAGAGTTTTCCGAGTGATTCCAGCATACGGGCCTGATCATTGACGCCGTTCCTCAGACTGGGCACCCAGACGCCCTTGGAACCGAGTTCGGCACGGATCTCCTGGAAACACAAATCCAGGCCCATCATGACCGGCTCGGGACTCAAATCGATAAATGCATCGTGCCTGGCCGTGTGCAGTGTCTGCATACCTTTCATGAACTGGACCGGGGCGCGGGAATGCTGCAACCAGTAATCCACGGTGGTAATTTGCTGATCGGCCAGCGCGCCGGTCAGGTTTGAGATGAGAGGGATTGTTGGTGGTGAAAACTTCACACGTTCAAGCACACGCCGGAAGTGTGGCAGTACGGCGTCGACCAGTGGCGAGTGAAAGGCCCGGTCGATGGGTACGCTGGTCGTGCGCCCGCCGTCGGCATCAATGCGTTGGGCAATGTCGTCGATGCTCTTTTTGGTGCCCGCCACCAGAATAATGCCGGGGCCGTTCACGGCGGCGATACTCGCGTCTGCGTAACCATCAACGATAGCCTGTACTGCCGATTCATCATGGAACGCTGTCAGCATCGCGCCTGGCGGCGTATACGCGTCCATCAGACGGGCACGCTCGGCAATCAGCATGACGGCATCGTCCAGCGAAAAAACTTCGGCCAGGCAGGCCGCTGTGTACTCGCCCAGGCTGTGCCCCAGCAACGCCTTGGGCACCACACCCCAGGCCTGCCATTGCTGTGCCAGAGCATATTGCACGCAAAAGATCGACAGTTGCGCCTGTAGCGTCCTGCCCAGTTCGCCCTCAACCCGGTTAGCGTCAAACAGTTTGCCGCTGGCCGGTTTGGGCGCCGTGTGCAAAAGCGCAGACATGTCGCTGTCGCAATGCTGCGTGGCGATTGCAGCGACACGGTCAAATGCCGCCCGAAACACGGGTTCGGCCTGATAAAGAGAGGCCGACATGCCATGGTATTGGGCGCCGTGCCCGCCACAGACCATTGCCACTGAGAGCCGCCCGGTGCGCGACTGCACAGCGCCGCTGGAACAACCCTTGGCCTTGCCTGCTTCAGCAAAACGCCGCAGCTTGGCAATCGCCTGCTCCCGGTCAGCAGCCACGATTGCCAGGCGATTGACCTGACGCTTTCTTCTGGTCGCCCAGGTATGACAAACGCGAGCGAGTGGCACGTCCGGGTTGCCCTCCATCCACTCCGCAAGCGCCTCTGCCGTGCGCTGCAATGACACCGCCGTGGCTGCACTGAGCATCAGTAATTGTTGCGCCTGCTCAGGTGACTCGGTCACCGTGCTGTTGGTGTCGACAGCTATTGCTGATTCTTTTAGCGGTGCTTCAGCGAGAATAACGTGCGCGTTGGTGCCTGAGAAACCAAATCCACTGAGCCCTGCGACTCGCCTGCGCTGCGTTCTTGGCCAGGGCCTGCCCTGGGCGCAGACTTCGATGGCTTCAGTGGCCCAGTCGATGTCCGGATGGCCTTCAGAGTAATTAAGGTGACGTGGCAGGTATTCGTGGCGCAAGGCCAGCAATAATTTGATAAACCCGACGATGCCGGCGGACGCTTCCATGTGACCGAAATTGGTTTTTACCGATCCGACCAGCAGTGGCTGCGCGCGCGGTGTCCGGCAATACACATCGAGCAAGGCCGTAAGTTCCGTCGGGTCACCCAGTGCCGTTGCCGTGCCATGCGCTTCAATGACATCAATATTATCGGGGTCAATGGCCGCTGCCTTCAGCGCCGCCTGCATGACAGCCTTTTGTGAGTTACCGCTGGGCGCCATCAGACTCGAACTGGCACCGTCCTGGCTGATCGCGGAACCGAGAATGACACCATCAATGCGGTCGCCATCACGCAGTGCAGCATCCAGTCGCTTGAGCACGACCATGCCACCACCTTCGGCACGTACGACGCCATGTGCATCCTTGTCGAAGGTCTTGACCACGCCGTCTTCACATAACATACCAACCTTGTCGAAGTTGATGCTCATGCCGGGTCGCAAAATCAGGTTGGCTGCCCCTACCAGGGCAAGCGTGGATTCTTCCTGGCGCAGACTCTGGCAGGCATTATGCAATGCTACCAGTGACGAGGAACAGGCAGTGTCCACGACATAGGAAGGCCCCTTGAAGTCAAACGTGTAGGAAATACGTCCGGCCGCCGGGCTGGAAGCGCAACCGGTACCGACATATGGCGTTATCTCACACAGACTCTCCTCGGTCATGTGCTGGGTAGCAAAGTCGAAGCCGCTCTGACCAATAAACACACCGGTAGCGGACCCCTTGAGTGCCTCCATGTTCATATTGGCGTCTTCCAGTGCTTCCCACGACAATTCCAGCAATAAACGCTGCTGTGGATCCATGTAACTGGCTTCTTTCGGCGATATGCCGAACAGTCGGCAATCAAAGTCTTCCACACGTCCCAGAAAGGAGCCGTATCGACAGCGCATCTTGCCGGGAGCATCCGGGTTGGCGTCGTAATATTGATCCACTGCCCAGCGGTACGGCGGCACCTCGGTAATCGTGCACAGACCTTCTTTCAGGATATGCCAGAATGCCTCCGGATTGTCTCCCGCACCCGGGGTGCGGCAGGCAAACCCGATGACAGCTATCGGCGCTGGAGCTGACGCCGGCTGACCGGAAACCAGGGCGGCATGACCGGTTCGCAGTTGCGCATTCTCAGCTTTAAGACGTCGTATTTCAGCCAGTGCCTTGACGATGATATCGTCATCGTTGCTGTCGCTGTTCGATGAGTTGTTCGATGAGTCGTTCACTGCAGTCTCCAATCCATCGCGGCATCAATATGCAATTGCATGTAGTCCGGTAACGCCGGAATACTGGCCAGTTCATTGATCAGCCAAGCGCCCTCTTCCCTGAATCCGGCAAAGCGGTAGGTGATAAACATCATGCGGTTGCGGTCGGTTTCCCGGAACTGCGCCGCCAGTTTGAGCTGCCGGTTACGGCAGGTAGTGCGCAGCGCTGTCAGAATGACGCCACCGACCCCGCGTGACATCACCCGACAGGACATCAGAAACAGATCGATACACCACAAACCTGGCTGCAGCGATAGCAGTAACAGACCTATGGCCCCGTAGGCACCATACTTGTCTTCCAACTCGGCAACGATGACCTGATGGTGCTCCGACGCGATCAGCTCCCGAAGTTGTTCCGCCGAATATGTCACACCGGTGGTATTGAGCTGGTTGGTACGCAAGGTCAATTCCTCGGCCCGGTACAGATCCTCTTCACTGGCCGGCTTCAGTCGCAATTTCAGACCCAGTGTCCGCAAAAACGCGTCCTCGGGCCCCCTGAAGTCTTCCTGGGCCCTGGCCCGCAGCGCTTCCCGCTGATACAGCTGGCGGCGATTTTTAGAATCGGCGGTCAGTTGCAGCGGGATAAAATCTTCCCGAGTCGGCAGTTGTTCCAGTCCGATTTCACTGAATGTTCTGATCTGCGGGTGCACCGATAGCACTTCATCGCGCTCGAAGGGCTGATCGTCAATAAAAGCAAAGGTATCGATGCCGATATTCAAACGCTCGGCTATCAAGCTGATGGCCTGCGACTTTGAGCTCCAGCTGATCTGAGGATAAAGAAAATACTGATCCAGTCCGTGCGCAGCCAAGGCCGTCATGGCCGGCTCAGGCTCGTTTTTGGACGCCACTGACTGCAGGATGCCGCGCTGATCCAGCGCCTCGATCACGTCACGAACGTGCGGCCGCAACGCCGGTACGCCAGCGCTCTCCAGCAACACTCCGTCCCATACCGTGTTATCCAGATCCCAGACCACGCACTTGATCCGGTTTTTGTTGTGACTGTCACCCATGATCATTTCCCTGCCAGCAGACGTTTGCGCCGCAGCGCTGACTGGACAAATTCACCCATGCCATTCTGCGCGATCATGAGCTGCTGCATCTGATTGCTGCCTTCGATGATTTCGGTGATTTTCAGGTCACGATAAAAGCGCTCGGTGCGGCTCTCTCCGGCGCTGCAACCGGCGGCGCCGTGAATCTGTACTGCCTGATTGGCCACTGTCACCGCATGTGTGGAGGTAAAGTATTTTGCCGTTGCGGTTTCCATCGCTGCCATCGGGCTACCGGCGCTGCGCAGTTCGGCCGCGTGCAGGCACAGGCGTTCGGCTGCTTTGTAAGCGGTAATCATGTCCGCCAGCATGTGCTGGATAAGCTGATGTTTTGCCAATGCCTGGCCAAACTGTTTGCGTTTACTGGCATAGGTCACCGAGTCAGCCACACAGGCTTCCATGGCACCCAGACTGCCAAAGGCAATTGCCAGTCGTCCCAGATCAAGTGCGCCAGCCGCGACATAGTTAATGCCGGCGCCCTTGCCACCCAACAGGTTGGCGGCCGGGATCACACAGTCTTTCATCTCGATCTCACCGAGCATGGCCGCACGAAACCCCAGCAAACCTTTCATGGGCGTGATGCTCAATCCCTCGGTGTCAGTTGGTAGCAGACACGCAACGGCACTGCCGTCTTCCAGTTTGCCGAATACCAGTAACACATCTGCCCGGGCAGCGTATGATATCCACTTCTTCCTGCCAGTGACGCGGTAGCCTTCGTCGCACTGAACCAGCGTGGTCTGAATACCTGTCGCCTCGCTACCGAAATCCGGCTCGGTGAGAGCAAACGCACCCAGTTTTTCACCGCTGGTCAGCGTCGGCAACCAGTCGGCACGTTGCTGCGTAGTACCCGACAACCGGAGCGCCTCCAGGACCATGCTATGCACAGTCAGGATACTGAGCAATGACAGGCTCGTCTGACCAAATTCGGCGCACAGCAATCCAAATGACACGGCATCCCAGTTTCTGCCACCGTGCCCGGACTCAATAAATGTGCCCAGCAATCCGGCCTGCGCCAGCGACCTGGTAACCTCGGCGGGCAGGCTTTCTGCCTGATCCCAGGCGGCGATGTCTGCCGGCGCAAAAGCCGCCAGTATCCTGGCAACTTCCTGCCTGCGCTCGGTATGCAGTGAGGATGCGTGTTTATCCATGGGCAGTCGTCGACATTTTTTGCATGAACGCATCCATCCGGTCAATGCTGCGGAAATTATCCAGATTCAGATCCTCGCTTTCCACGCGGACACCCAGAGTCTTTTCCACAAACAGCACCAGTTGCATCGCCATCAGCGAACTCACCAGCCCGAGTTCAAAAATATCATCTTCGTTGGCAAAATCTTCCTCGCTGATGAAGTTCTCCAGAAACGTACGAATATCCTGCTTATGATCTGTGTTGGTCACTGTTTTTCTTTTCCCATGTCAGAGGGCCCTTTTTTGACTAGTTGATGCAAATTAGGGTATTTAAAAAAACCCTCGCCGGACTTGCGCCCATGCAGGCCTGCATCTACCATCTTGCGTAGCAGCGGCGCGGGCCGGAATTTGGGGTCGTTATAGCTTTCGTAAAGCACGTCGAGCGAGAATAGAATGGTGTCCAGACCGATCAGATCGGCGGTTTCCAACGGGCCCATTTTATGCCCGAAGCAGCCTTTAAAGATACGATCCACATCGCGTGGTGAAGATACCTGGTCCTGCACCACAAAAACAGCCTCGTTCACTGTCAGCATAAGGATGCGATTGGAGACAAATCCAGGCATGTCATTGACGATGACCGCCTCTTTGCCGAGCTGAGCGAGAAACTGTTTTGCGGTGGCAATGGTTGCGTCACTGGTGTGGTGGGCACGGATAACCTCCACCAGCGGCTTCATCGGCACCGGATTCATGAAATGCATACCCACAATCCTGTCCGCGCGCTCAGTCCAGCTGCCGACTCTGGTAATCGATATCGCGGAGGTATTCACGGCGATCACACAGTCGCTTTTACAGACCCGGTCGAGTTGCGGATACAGCGCCTGCTTGACTGCTACTTTCTCGCTGACATTTTCCACCAGAAAGTCAGCCTGCGCGAGCTTGCCAATATCGGTGGTGAATTCGATTCGCTGGCAAACCTCCTCTGCGGATTCCGCTGCGGAATTCTTGTCCAGCATGGCTGCAAAGCGGATGGACTGGCGAATCTCATTATCGGCAGCGGCAAGAATGTCATCCGCAACATCGAGCAACACCACCCGCATACCCTTCTGCGCCGCTGCCTGAGCGACGCCACGTCCCATTACGCCGGCGCCTGCTACGCCCAATGTGCTGACCATGTCTACTCCTGAAGATCGATTTCGTTGGCAAGTTGCCGGAGTAATTCCGACCTGTCCGATTTTGTCTTGGCGCCTGGGCCCGTAGATCGCACCCCGTCCCCCGAACGATCGTGCGGCGCCAGTGACCGCTGCAACGCCTGTAACTGAAGGAGTAGTTCCCGAGCCATAACGGAAATACTCGGATAATCCAGAATCAGCGTGGATTTCAGTTTCAGGCCCAGGGCAGCTTCGAGTTTTTTGCGCAACTCAAGCGCAGCTAGCGAATCTATGCCCAGATCCAGAAAGCCGGCTTCGACATCAATATGTGCCCTGTTGGCGGGACTGGTCATGTCAGCGACGAGACCAATCAGATAATCCTGAAGGCGCTCGTCAGCAGCCTTGGGACTCAGGCCCAGCAGCTCGTTGTAAAGCACAGGGACTACGGCAGATTGACCCGCCAGTAACTCTCTGTCGACTGTGTCCGGTCCGGCCGCGTCTCGTGCTGTCGCTGCAAACAGACCCGCAGCTTCGGGCAATGCCGACAACCGGTCGG
Source organism: uncultured Gammaproteobacteria bacterium (assembly GCA_913058135.1). GTDB lineage: Bacteria > Pseudomonadota > Gammaproteobacteria > Pseudomonadales > Pseudohongiellaceae > Pseudohongiella. The sequence goes on along the minus strand of CAJXPR010000083.1, from coordinate 1,556 downwards.
TATCTGCTACCATGATCGCAATCTCACTGCCCTGCGGTGCCGCCAGGTAGCGCCCAAGCAGCGCAAAGCCGGTGTCCGCTTCAAGAAATCCGTAACCTGTGCTGCTGATGCGGGCCAGAAGACTCTCATTCAGTGTTGCCGTCATGCCGGTCTGCTTCCAGGGTCCCCAGGCTACGCTTACCACGTGGCAACCAGCTACCGGGGGATACTGACTGGACAGCGCATCAAGCGCCGCGTTGGCTGCGCAGTAATTGCTCTGACCAGCGCCGCCCAGCCATGCTGCCGTCGAGGAGTAATAAACTGTATGTCGAGGCCTGAGCGCCGCAAAAGCCCGCTGCAGATTGTCTGCCGCCACCGCTTTGGCCTGGGACAACATCGAGAAGTCCTCGTCCTGCAGAGAGCCAATCAGTCCGTCTCGACGGCTGCCAGCGGCATGAATAACGGTTTCCACCGGCGCCATCCGCTCGGCTTTTACCGCCAACGCCAGAACCTGGTCGTACTGACTGACATCACAGTGGTGGATTTCTACCTGAGCGCCATGTGAGCGCAAATTTGCCAATACCGTTTCCGCCTGTTTCGAGGGAGCAGAACGACCAACCAGCAGGATCTGCCGGGCACCACGCCGGACCATCCATTGCGCTGTGAGCAGACCCAGGCCGCCCAGGCCGCCGGTGATTACCTGCAGTCTGTCGGGCGTAAAACTGATCTCCGCAGAGCCCGGCACCCACAAGTCTGCCTTCAGTGCCTGAATGGCACCCGCTTTGATTTGCAGTCGGCGCCCTGAATCCCTGTTTGTTGCCAGCAAGCTCAGCAGCGCCGCCATGCTGCCCTCATGCTGGTCCATTGCCACGGCGCGAATGTGCAAGTCTGGCAACTCCTGTGCCGCCGCCACGGCCTGCACTGTGAGCGCAGAACGCTGGGCAACAACCAGAGCCGCAGACGAATCGCCAGGCTCGGTCGTCGACGTCACCACCATCACCTGGCTGGGTCGGGCGGGGCCCGATGCGAGTGACGCCAGAAACTGATTGAGCGCGATGCTGGCATCAGTACCGCTGTCGGTGCCTGTGACATTGTCTACATAGATGAGCGGCAGGCGGCTGTCCGCTGATATCGCGGCAGCCGTTTCTGCAAACAGACCGGGCTCAACACCGGCGGCGCGCAGCTTTTCTGCAAGCGATTGCACATCACTGGTATTGCCGGCCAACCACACGTCTTTTAGTACCGGCGCAGAATTCGTAGCCGCGCCACGTGCACCGTCAATGGTTTCCCAATGTCGGGAAAATAGTGTGGCATTATGCTGTCTGGCGGCATGACGAAATGCGTCTGCGGATACCACGCGGAATTCAATGCCGCGGCTTTCAAGCAGTACCTGCCCGTCCGTCGACAGCAGTGTGACCGTCGCGATTACCAGGGTCGGCGTCTGCCGATGGATGACGGCGTGCGCCCACACCCGATCGGGCAGTTTATCCGTGTGACTGAGCAGCACATCGATTCGGGCAGGCACGATAGCTGTCTCTTATACACATCTCCGAGCCCACGAGACAGGCAGAAATCTC
>CAJXPR010000082.1 GCA_913058135.1 uncultured Gammaproteobacteria bacterium | reverse complement strand
TTGTTGATGCTGCCATGACCGACGGCTCGGCCGGTTTGATGAGCCTGTTTCACGGGCTACAGGCGGCTGGTAACTGGCGCGCTGAACCGGGCACCAATATGCTTGATGGCGGTGCACATTTCTACAACAGTTATGCCTGCGCAGATGGCAAATTCATCAGCATTGGCTCCATTGAACCGCAGTTTTATGCCGACTTGCTGCGGCGCTGTCAGGTCGATGATCCGGCTTTTAATGCGCAAATGGACGCTGGACAGTGGCCAGCACTCAAGCTCAAGTTGGCTGACATGTTCAAAACCCGCACCCGCGATGAATGGTGTGAGCTGCTGGAAGGCAGTGATGCCTGTTTTGCTCCGGTTCTTGACACCCGGGAAGCGGCTGAACATCCACATAATCAGGCCAGACAAACCTTTATCAAACTTGATGGCATTACCCAGGCAGCACCCGCGCCGCGGTTCAGCCGCACCCCCTCGGGCACTCCCGGCCCGACCGCAGCTGCTAACGAACATAGAGACGCCATCCTGTATGACTGGCTCAAGGAATCAGACCCATGCTGACACCCGAAGAATATGTCCGGCTTGATGCCACCGCCATGGCCGAGCTGCGCCGCTCTGGTCAGGTCACTGCCAGTGAATTGCTGGAATGTTCGTTTGCGCAGACCGACAGGTTAAATCCGCAGCTCAACGCCATTGTTTTCGAAGCGCGCGACGCCGCCCGCAAAAGCGCTCAGCAGCTGGATGCAGCTGATGATCTGTCGCGCTCCTCAACAACGGCTAAAGGCAGGCTGGCCGGCGTGCCTTTTCTGATCAAGGAAGTTAATGCCGTGGCGGGCTGGCCGCACACACGCAGCACCCGGCTCTATAGCAACCATGTTGCTGAAAAAAACAGTGCCATCGTGGAACGCTATCGCGAGGGCGGGCTCATCGCCTTCGGTAGCACCAACACGCCGGAATTGTGCTTGACCATCAGCACAGAATTCTCTCTGTTCGGCAGCAGTCGTAACCCCCACAGCCTCAAGCACAGCAGCGGTGGCTCCAGCGGTGGCTCGGCGGCAGCCGTAGCAGCCGGCATTGTGCCGGTGGCTGATGGCAGCGATGGTGGCGGCTCTATCCGTATACCGGCGGCCTGCTGCGGTCTGGTGGGGCTCAAGCCCAGCCGGGGCCTGACTGTCACCGAGCCTGACTTTGGCAGCGCCTGGAGCGGCATGAGTGTGGGTCATGTATTGAGCCGTTCAGTGCGCGACAGTGCGGCTTTTCTTGACCTGTTGCGCCTGCACAGACCCGGACTCTTCCCGTTACCGGACGTCTCCGACCCCTACTTTGCTCTACAGCAACGGGAACCCGGCAGACTGCGCATAGCCGTGCAACGACAGCATCCGGCAGGTCTGCCGGTTCACAAGGACTGTCTGGCAGCACTGGACCATGCCGTACGTCAGTGCGAAAGCGCCGGGCATCAGATGGAAGATATGGCACCGCCGGTCGATTACGCCACGATCGGTCGGGCAATGTCGACCCTGATCAACGTGCATACCGCTCAGATTCTGAGCCCTGGCCTGGAGAGCAGCGGCCAGACCCTGGAACAGGCCGGTCTTGCCGAATCAACAAAACGCATGGCAGCAAATGGCATAAAAACATCAGCAGCGCAGTATCTGGCCGCACTGGACACTCTAAAACAGGCCGAACGCCAGATGGACACATTCCATGAACGCCATGACCTGATATTGTCCCCGGTACTGGCCCTGCCTCCGGCGGAGCTTGGCTGGCTGGACATGAATGCGGATGATATCCGTGAGTATGCGCGCCGTTATGCGGCCTACAGCCCGTTTACCGCGCTCTACAATGGCACCGGACAACCGAGCCTCTCCTTGCCACTGTACCGCACTGCAGATGGCCTGCCCATCGGCGTGATGTTCAGCGCCTCATGGGGACAGGATCACCTCCTGCTGCAATTGGCACACCAGTTATTGCCAGACATCGTGCCCGTTGCCGGATGATGTCAGCAGCGACAGACCGGCGCCTACACATCGCCTGAGGCTGTTGTTATAATGCGCGCCTTTTACCGAGCTCCACTTTCAACAACCCGATTCGCACAAGGATCCTCTCGCACATGAAACAGTCTCCCTCGTTCTCTCGTTGGCGCCCACATCCCTGGCATGGCCTGGAAGTCGGCCCCGATCTGCCCCGTGTGGTTAACGCTTATATTGAAATCACACCGTATGACCAGATGAAGTACGAGATCGACAAGGACACTGGCTATCTGTGTATTGACCGACCACAGCGCACATCCGCGCAGCAGCCCACGCTGTATGGTTTTATTCCACGCACTTACTGTGGCAGTCGCGTATGTGATCTGATGCCCGGCGCAGAATGCGGCGACGGTGACCCACTGGACATCTGTGTCATCAGCGAACGCCCCATCGATCGCAGTGAAATACTGATCAAGGCCAAAGTGGTGGGCGGATTGCCCATGAATGACGGCGGCGAAGCCGATGACAAGATCATTGCGATCGTCCAGGATGATCCGGCTTACGGTCATATGAATGACATTTCAGAACTGCCGCCCATCCTGGTCGAACGCATCGCCCATTATTTTAATACCTACAAAATGGTGCCGGGCAAGGCCAACAAGGTTTCCATCGGTCCTGCTTACGGTTTCGATCACGCCACGACTGTGCTGCAGGCAGCGATGGCAGATTATGACGAAGACTTCGGGCATTTGCCGGCAGACTGAGCACAATCAGCAGCCAGTCAATAAGACGGCGCAGTTTCTTCAAGGAACTCTGCGCCGTTTTTTTATCCATTGTCAATCCTGCGCATTACGCACCGATGTTACTTGCGCCATGATTGAAATGGCGATTTCTGCCGGTGTTTTACTGCCGATAGAAAAGCCGATGGGTGCATGCAGGCGAGCGATTTCATCCTCGCTCAGTCCCAGTTCCGGCAGGCGCAGCCGACGATTGGCGGATGTACGTTCGGATCCCATGGCGCCAATATAGAACGCATCGGTTTTCAGTGCCTCCATCAGCGCCATATCATCAACACGCGGATCATGCGCCAGTGCGATAATGCCACTGTAAGGGTTGCTGAACTGGTCACGCACCACGTCGTCAGGCAGATCCGCTGACAGATGCACACCTTCTACCTGCCAATTGTCCAGGTAAGACGGTCTAGGATCGCAAAGCGTGACTTCGTAATCCATGATCAGCGCCAGTTCTGCCACATAGCGGGCCACATCGCCGGCGCCGAGCAAAAGCAGACGATAGCGGGGGCTGAGGCTGTGCAGCATTTGCTGATCGTCGAGTGTGATCGCCTCATCAGACCCAATCTGGCGCATGCTGATGAGGCCCGAGCGCAGATCAACGTGACGACTGATACGCTGGTGATCATTCAATGCCGCTGCCAGCTCTGAAAACACTCTGATCATGTCCGGCACCGGTTCGATAAACTCAACCAACACATGCAATTGCCCGCCGCAAGGCAGGCGCAGCCGTGCCTGCTCCTCCGCTGAGACACCATACTGAACAATGAAAGGCTGGCCCTCAGTCTGGTATCGTTGCTTGAGGCTGCCGGTACGCAGCTGGTCGAGAAAGTCTTCTTCGATACAGCCACCGGAAATGGAGCCCACCATTTCACCCTGCAAGGTGCAGGCCATCATGGCCCCGATCGGTCTTGGCGATGAGCCCCAGGTTTTGAGAATGGTGCATAGCCACACCGGATGGCCCTGGGCGAGCCAGGCCGATACGCTGGTTATGATGTGATGCTGACTGCTTTGCATTGCTTACCTTTTATGTCTGTTATGAATCCGGCGTCAGACTGATCGCCGTTTCCAGCGACCGCGCATAAACAGCCAGGTCCCGATGACGCTCATTGTCACGTCCCCGATAAAGATAGACCAGTATACACCCTCCGCACCCCAGCCGGCTGCCATGGCGAGCGTCCAGGCCAGGGGAATCTGCACCAGCCAGAAACTGAAACCATTTATCCAGGTGGGCGTCATGGTGTCACCAGCCCCATTGAAGGCTTGCGTCACCACCGATCCAACGGCTAAAAAGACGAAGCCGTAGCTCAGTATGCGCAGACTCTGAATGCCACTGGCAACCACATCCGGATCGGTACTGAAAAATGCCATCACCCACACCGGAAACAGGATCAGTACCAGTCCGGCCAGCAGCATGTAGGTGGCATTATAACCGACCACTTGCCAGACCGTGCGCTCGGCTCGGTCCGGTTTTCCGGCGCCCAGGTTCTGACCTACCAGGGTTGCCACGGCATTGCTCAGTCCCCAGGATGGCAGAATCACAAAGATGATGACACGGATAGCAATAGTGTAACCTGCCACCGCCTCGTTACCGAAGTTGGATACCAAACGCATCAGGAACACCCAACTGGCAGTAGCAATCAGAAACTGGGCAATACCACCCACGGAAATACGCAACAGCTGGGCCACAATTGACAGTCGCAATGCCAGGTCAGTCAGTACCAGTCGTATCCGGCGATTGTGGGCACACAGGTAATACACCTGGTATGCCACACCCACTCCCCGACCGATATTGGTCGCCACAGCCGCACCAGTAAGACCCAGTTCAGGAAATGGCCCCCAACCGTAGATCAGCACCGGGTCGAGCACAATGTTAATACCATTGGCCAGTATCAATGCACGCATCGCAATACTGGCATCGCCGGCGCCGCGGAAAATGGCGTTATTCAGAAACAGAAACAGGATAGTAAAGGAGCCGGAGAACATGATGCGGGTGTAGGTTTCGCCGGTAGCGAGCACTGCGTCATCGGCCCCCATCAATGTCAGAATACGGCCCGCATAAAAGAACCCGAAAACCCCTACCAGTAAAGAGACGATCACACCCACCCAGATCGCCTGCCCCGCTACTACAGCGGCGGCGGCGGGATTGTTTTCGCCGATGCGGCGGGCGACCAGAGCGGTAGCTGCCATGCTCAAGCCAATGGCCAGTGCGTAAAGCAGTGATATGACCGCTTCGGTCAAACCTACGGTGGCAACAGCTTCAGCACCCAGTCCCGCGACAAAAAAAATGTCCACAATGGCAAACACTGACTCCATTGCCATTTCCAGAATCATGGGTACCGACAGCAGGAAAGTGGCTCGCGCGATGGAGCCTTCGGTGTAGTTGATGGTGGCATTACCGACCAATGCCTGTCTGAACAGACTCAGGCCCGTTCTAATTTTTGTAAACATGATACAAACCCTGAAAACCGGTTCGTGCACACCCAAAAGAGGTGGTGCAATCTGGACGCAAAAACGCCAGATTGATTAACCGGCAAGCTATGGAAATGGCACATCAACCTGCATCAGGAAGCGGCCCTGCCTGGTAACTGGAAATGAGGCCATCAATGTCAAGCGACAACGACGGCTCAAACGGCCTTGGGAAAGCCTGTGGTCAATAGCTTCATGGGTCTGCACCCCTGCAGTGTGGGACGTATCAACATCATGCGAAGCGATGAAATTATAGTCCGCAGTGCACAGTTTGTCTGCATGTTTAACTGTCACAATGTGTTACACTATAGGCGTAATCGTTTTACCCGACCTGAGTGAATGCACGTGACTCTGACCGTTCTGATTTGTGATGACTCTGCTCTGGCGCGTCGCCAGATGGCTCGCGCCCTGCCCCCCGAGTGGGATGTAACCGTCAGTTTTGCCGAAGATGGCAGGCAGGCCATTGCGGCAATCCGCAACGGCCAGGCAGATTTGCTGTTTCTGGACCTGAACATGCCGGTGATGAACGGTTATGAGGTCCTTGACCAGATACGCTTAGATGATCTGCCAACCATGGTGCTGGTGGTATCCGGCGACATCCAGAGCGAAGCGCGGGCCAGGGTCATGGCCAGGGGCGCGCTGGACTTTATCCGTAAACCTGTTGCCCCTGAGCAGATAAATGAAGTGCTCGAGCGTTACGGTATCCTGGCGCTTGCCAACAACACCTGCTCCTCTCCCGGAACGACAGCACTTGCACTGCCTACTGCAGACTTCCTGCCTGCGCTTCGCGAGGTAGTCAATATTGCCATGGGTCAAGCGGGCAGCCGGCTCAGCGAACTACTGGGTACGTTTATTCAGTTGCCGGTGCCGGAGGTGTTTATAACGCCTTACAATCAACTGGCCCAGCACCTTTCCTATGCCGATGGTTCATCAATGAGTGCCGTTTCTCACGGTTTCAGTGGCAACGGCGTGGCCGGTGAGGCAGTTTTCCTGATGAGCTCAAGCGGCTTTTCTGATCTTGAGTCACTGGTCGCACTGGACATGCCCGAAGGCAGTAATTCGCATACCGGCATCTTGACCGATCTGTCAGAATTGTTGGTCGGCTCCTGCCTTAAAGGCATCAGCCAGCAACTGGACATCGAATTCAATCACAGTTATCCGGTGGTGCTGGGTCACGAGCAGGAGTGCACGCTGTTGCTGGATTGCGAATCGAGCGCTCTTGATGTGTTGGTGATCAATATTTCCTACCACCTGTCTACCCCCGACATGGACTGTCACCTGCTGCTTTTGCTGACAGCTGATTCCATACCGGCGCTGCGTGCCAGAGTTGAGATATTGATGCAGGATACAGGAGAACAGGCACAATGCTGAGTGCACCGCCCAAAAGCACCGACCTGGACAGCCTGCACCTTGTCATGCAGTTGCTGCAGACTCTGGATAACGGGCTTATCCTGTTGGACGCTGATTACCAGGTGCAGATGTGGAACAGCTTCATGGAAAATCATAGCGGCATTGCTACCAGTCACGCACGCGGACAAAGTCTGTTTAATCTGTTCCCTGATTTGCCCAAAACCTGGTTGAAACGCAAAATCGATTCGGTGTTCAGTCTTCAAAGCCGGGCTTTCTGTACCTGGGAAGAACATCCCAGGCTATTCAATTTCAAAAGCACTCGACCCTTGACTGGTCATTCCGAAAAGATGTATCAGAATATTACCCTGATACCATTAAGCGGTCTGAACGGTAGCATTACCAGTGTATGCCTGCTTGTTTACGATGTTACCGAAATCGCGACCCGCAAAAAAGAACTTGAATCCGCTAACAGGACCCTGAAGAAACTCAGTCGCACCGACAAACTGACAGACCTGCATAATCGTGGTTACTGGGAAGAGAGTCTGGAGCGGGAATTCAAACGCTGCCGTCGCAGCAAGCGCCCGGCCTCACTGATTCTCTTTGATATCGACCACTTCAAGGTATTCAATGATGCCCATGGCCATTCGGCCGGCGACGAGGTATTGCGTGCCGTTGCCAAGGCAGTCCGGCAGGCGCAGCGTTCGACGGACATAGCCGGAAGGTACGGTGGCGAAGAATTTGGCATTGTGTTGCCGGAAACTACGCAGGATCAGGCGCTGCTGGTTGCCGAACGCTTGCGTGAAACAATAGCCGGCACCGTGGTCGATTGGGAAGATACACCGCTCCAGGTCACAGTCAGCCTGGGTGTTGCAGAATATTCAGATGCGCTTGACGACTACCAGGCATGGCTGGGGTTAAGCGACAAAGCCTTGTATCAGGCCAAGGAAGACGGACGCAACTGCAGCCGTGTCGCCTGAGCCTGGTTCACAGGGTGCGCACTATCGCAGACTGAAAGGTGTGTGAGTTTGCTCCAGCGCCAGTAGATGTTTTTTGCAGGCCAGTCCCCCGCCGAATCCGGTCAGGTCGCCCTTGCTGCCAATCACCCGATGACAGGGAATAACAATGGGCAAGGGATTCTGACCGTTGGCAGCCCCCACTGCCCTGCTCGCCTCAGGCTTACCCACCACAGCGGCAATGTCGCCATAACTGCGGGTTTGTGCATAAGGTATATCACGCAGGGCCTGCCAGACCTGGAGCTGGAACGCCGTACCTTCGGGACGCAATGACAAGTCAAACTCGGTAAGTTCACCAGCAAAATACGCGGCCAACTGATGTTTGACGGCAGTAAACAGTTCATTGCGACGTAACCAGTCCGGCGCCGGCTGCCTGGCCGCCTTGCCACCAGGAAAGCTGATCAGTGTCAGCGCCTGTTCATCACCCGCCAGCAACAATTTGCCGACGGGTGAATCATAGTAGCTGTAGAAGGTTTCGCTCACTGCGAATCCAGCAGAGCATTGGCACGCGAGATGACATATTGCAGCACAGCTTCGGAATCAGACGCTTCCAGCTGACCCGCAAAAGACACCATGCCGCCGGACGCCAGTTCACCACCCAGTACGACGGCGTTCCAGTCCTCGATATCATGCAGCCGCTCCGTGTAGCGCAAGTCGGGGAACACGCCGGCGCCGTCACTGGCGGCATTGTTGCCGTGGCATACACTGCAATACTGGCCATAGACCTGCTCACCGTGGGCCAGCATTTCATTGTTGGCCAGCAACGGTGGCGGATTCAGTTCACGGTCTTCGGCAACGGCCACCTCGGTTGGCAGTTGATGGGTGCCGCCCAGCCTGTAGACCAGCAAACGCGAATTATTGCTGGACTCGCGGGTCGTCGAGCCAATGTCTCCCGGACCTACCTGCGGCAGGGCCCGTGAACCCGTCAGAACCGCCACATACTGCGTCCCGTCGATACTGTAGGTCACCGGTGCAGCGACGGTATGGGATTGAGTAATGGCGCTCCACAAACGTTCACCATCGGTATCACGGTAGGCGACAAATTCGCCACCAGCGTTACCCTGGAATACCAGACCACCTGCTGTCGACATGACGCCAGCCGCAGCGGTAGGTGATGGTTGTGGCTGACGCCAGACTTCGCGTTGTGCGATTGGATCCCATGCCAGCAGATAGGCTTTACGCTCCGGTGCAGCATCACCCGCAGCAGCAACCAGGCGCGCACCTTCGGCCAGGTCAGTACCGGTGTTCCAACCCCGATCGGAGCGCTCGAACTCTTCCTGAGCGTAATAACCCATGTAGTTTTCTGTGGCCGGCAGATACACCAGATTGGTGTTCTGGCTGAACGACATCGGGTACCAGTTATGCCCGCCCAGCGCACCGGGTTGCACAATAATGGGCTGCTTGGTCACATCGTAACGGGCTTCGGGTATTTCAACCGGACGACCTGTCTCCAGATCGATATGGGTCGCCCAGCTCACCGGCACAAAGTTTTCCGCCGACAGCAACCGGCCAGTCAATGCATCCAGCACATAAAAGAAACCGTTTTTGGGCGCCTGCATGACTACACGACGATCTTCACCACCGATGTTCAGGTCGGCAACAATTATCTGTTGTGTAGCGGTGTAATCCCAGGTTTCTCCCGGTGTGGTCTGATAGTGCCAGACATAGCTGCCGTCATCAGGGTTGATAGCGACGATCGACGTGAGGAACAGGTTGTCGCCACCGCCGGGACTGCGCAAAGACTGGTTCCACGGTGAACCATTGCCCACACCGATATACATCAGGTTTGACTCCGGGTCGTAGGCCATGGAATCCCAGACTGTGCCACCACCGCCCATGACCCACCATTCACCAGTCCAGGTTTCGGCCGCCATCTCCAGCTCTGGCTGTTCAAAGCCGTTCTCGGGATTGCCCGGTACAGTATAAAAGCGCCAGTGTTCCTCGCCCGTGTCGGCGTCATAGGCGGTGATATAACCACGAACACCGTATTCGCCGCCGCCATTACCGATGATAACCTTGCCGTCTACGATGCGCGGCGCACCAGTGATGGTATAGGGTTGCGACTGGTCTGTGGTTACCACGCTCCAGATCTGCTCACCCGTGGTGGCATCCAGCGCAATCAGACGGCCGTCGAGCGCACCAAAAAAGATCTTGCCATCCCAGGCTGCGACACCGCGGTTGACGACGTCACAACAGGCATCTACACCTCGGGCACGATCTACTTCAGGGTCAAACTCCCATAGCAGGCTGCCGTCTTCCGCGTCAAACGCCTTAACCATGCTCCACGCGGTGGTGATATAGATTGCACCATCAACCACGATGGGCGTGGCTTCCTGCCCGCGACTGGTATCCATATCCGCGGACCAGGCGAGCCCCAACTGATCTACGTTTTCGGTATTGATCTGATCAAGCGGGCTGAAACGCTGCTCCCAGTAATTGCGGCCGGTCGACATCCACTGCCCCGGCTCCTCATCAGCCGCCACCAGACGCTCGCTGGTCACCGAAGCACTGTACCGGGGCATGCTCGCTGGACTCTGGGCCTGCGGAGTAGCTGCTGTGGTTTCAGGCTGTTCCGCCGGCCCGCAGGCCGCCAGCAACAGGGCTGCGCCGGCCAGTATCGGGAGGTGTTTGCTTATGTTCATGTTTTGTCCCCTGAATCTGCGTCAGATTTTAATTATTGAGCTTGAATACCAGTACCGCATTACCCGGCATCTGGCCGAATGTCGCATAACCGGAATTGACGATCATGTAGTCACCCGATAGTACCGGGCCGGTAGCATCCAGTGAGCCACCGCTGGCCTCCACACCGTTGATAGTGTCATAGTCCCGAACGGTATTGTACTCCCAGAGCAGCGCCCCGGTCTCGGGGTCATGGGCAAACAGATAGCCACTGAGCGAACCGGCCAACACCAGGTCGTCGGTCACCGTGATGGGCGCGGAATAGGCATCCATACAGCCACGCTCGCCCGCACAGCGTTCGGGCACCGGCGCGTACCACAGTACCTCGCCGGTTTTCATGTCAATGGCATGCAGGCCAGGCTGACGGGGCTCACCTTCATCGGTTATACCACTGCGGTCAGAGACAGGCACGTAGACCACGTCACCGTGGAAGGCCATGCCCCAGTGTATCCCACCCAGGGCACCGCCGCGGCCCACCCGCGTGCGCCACAGGACCTCACCATTGCGTAAGGGGTCAAGTCCGAACACTTCAGCGCCTTTAGTGCCGGCCACCACAATTTCCTGACCGTTGGACAGTGTCGTGGTAACAATTGGTGCGCCAATATCAAGATCCGGGCCCGGGTCCGGGCAATTGGGGTGAGCACCATCGGGACGACAGCCCATCACGAACTGATCCTGGCCCGTTGTCTGATAGACCCATTTCATTTCACCCGTGTCCATGTCGAAGGCAATCACCGAATCACTGGTATCACTGGCCGGCCGGCTGTAGTTCTGTCCGGAGCCGGCATACACCAGATTGCGCACCGGATCGATGCTCGGCGCCTGCCAGATGGGCGCGCCGGACGGCGCGTAAACCGGATTGCCAGCGCTGTTCTGGCCGACCAGTTCAGGCTCGTCCATGATGTAGGTGTGCCATAGCTTTTCACCTGATCCCAGGTCAAACGCAGCCATATTGCCCCGGAACGTGCAGCAATGATGATCCGGGCGCCCGGCAGCGCCAACCTCAATGGACGACACGGGCACAAAAATCCGGTCATCATGCACCACCGGCGAACCAGTGCTGCGGGCATAGGGATTATCGTCAACTTCCGCGTCCCACAAGGCATCGCCCGTGCTCGCGTCGACCACGTAAATGTGATTTGAGTTTTCTGCGATCACGGCCAGGTATTTATCCAGCGACTGCGAAAAGGCCACAGTGATTGCGGCGCGCACCTCGCCCGGTACGTCGATGCTCCAGTAGGCACAGCCGGTGGCTATATCCATGGCGTACACACTGCCCGAAGGGGTGCCCATGAACATCGTATTATTGACGACGGTCGGCTGTGCGCGGGCAACAGTGGAATTCTCCAGCCCCATTACCCAGGCAAGTTCCAGTTTATCGACGTTGGCGGCACTGATCGCCGAACCGCGGGCAGACTGGTACCGTTCATTGCTCAGGCCGTTGCCCCAACCATTCCAGTTGCTGTCCAGCGACAACTCCAGGTGCGGCATGGGCTGCTCACAGCGAGACAGGCCGGCCACGGAGTCGGTCTGCATCCGGCTACCGGTCAGATGTTCGGACAGGGCAATCTTCTGCGCATTGGTCAATGCAGCTGCCTGCGCCTGCATGACGCCGTCAGTCAGTGCGCTGAACAGACTGTTGGCCGTATATGACGCCAGCGCCTCGAGGTTGGGCGTGCGGACGTCCTGCGGATCGGCATGACAGGCAGCACAGTACTGATCATACAGACTGGCACCATCAAGGTTCTCCGCAGCCAGCGCCAGGCCGGTTGCGCCGCTGATTGCTAACCCGACCAGCATGCTTGTGAACTTTCTCATCGTGTCTAACACCTCTAGCTGCGTTGCATTGAATGGCCTGTATCTCAAAGCCGAAAAACAAGACGACCGATCTTAACCGAATCGTCACTCAAAACGAACCGCTCATGCGTCAGAACCCCGTCTGCAGAGACAGAGCGCCAACGCAAGCTGGCCGTGACATCCCCGTTTGGTGTATAGTTCGCGGTAATATTGCACCCGCCTGACAGCGCATTACGGACATTGCCATGAGTGACAAGAACACCCGAAAATACTCCAGCCAGGTCGTTGACGGTGTCGAACACGCCGCCAGCCGCGCGATGCTGCACGCCGTTGGTTTCTCCGACGCCGACTTCAAAAAACCCCAGATTGGCATTGCCTCGACCTGGAGCATGGTCACTCCCTGTAATATGCACATCAACAAACTCGCTGATGACGTCAATCGCGGTGTTGACGCTGCCCAGGGCAAAGGGGTCATCTACAATACGATAACCATCTCCGACGGAATCTCCATGGGCACCGAGGGCATGAAGTACTCGCTGGTATCAAGGGAGATCATTGCTGATTCGATCGAAGCGGTATCAGGCTGCATGGGACATGATGGCATCATCGCCATTGGGGGCTGTGACAAGAACATGCCCGGATGCGTCATGGGTCTGGCACGTCTGAACCGCCCGGCCATCTTCATATACGGCGGCACTATTCAACCTGGCAAAAATCACACGGACATAGTCTCCGTCTTTGAAGCCGTGGGCGGCCACGCAGCCGGGACGGTGTCCGATATCGAATTAAAAAACATTGAAGAAACCGCCATCCCCGGGCCGGGCTCGTGTGGTGGCATGTACACAGCCAATACCATGGCATCCGCCATTGAAGCACTGGGCATGAGCCTGCCCAACAGTTCCGCACAGGATGCCATCTCCCAGGAAAAGGAAGATGACTGTGTGCGAGCCGGCGAAGCCATCATGCAATTGATCCGCCATGACATTAAACCGTCGGACATCATGACCAAAGCGGCTTTTGAAAATGCCATCAGGGTCGTCATCGCCCTGGGCGGCTCAACCAATGCTGTACTGCATCTAATCGCCATGGCGCACACCATCAATGTGAAGATCACGCTGGACGATTTCACGCGCCTGGGCAAGATCACGCCCATGCTTGCCGATCTTCGCCCCAGCGGACGCTTCCTGATGTCGGAACTGATCAGGATCGGGGGTATTCAGCCACTCATGAAAATGATGCTGGACGCCGGCATGCTCGATGGCTCCTGCCTGACAGTGACCGGTAAAACATTGGCAGAAAATCTCGCCGACGTGGCGCCTTATCCCGAGGGGCAGGAAATTATTCGTGGCTTTGACAATCCGATCAAGGCGGATAGCCACCTGGTCATCATGCGCGGCAATGTGGCGCCCCAGGGCGCAGTTGCCAAGATCACCGGCAAGGAAGGCCTGCGTTTTACCGGCAAGGCACGCGTATTCCACTCCGAAGAAGAATCCATGAAAGGCATTCTCGACGGCACCGTGGTCGCCGGCGATGTCATTGTCATTCGTTACGAAGGCCCGAAGGGAGGCCCCGGCATGCGCGAAATGCTGAGCCCCACCTCTGCTATCATGGGCCGTGGGCTGGGCCAGGATGTTGCACTGATCACCGATGGCAGGTTCTCCGGCGGCAGTCATGGCTTTGTTGTGGGCCACGTGACACCTGAAGCCTTTGAAGGTGGCCCTATTGCGATCATCAGAAATGGCGATGAAATAACCATTGATGCCGAGCGCCAGGAAGTCATGCTGCATCTTGACGATGCGGAAATCGTGGCACGGCTGGCTGACTGGGAACAGCCCGCGCCACGCTACACCCGCGGTGTGCTGGCCAAATTTGCCAGAACCACGGCATCGGCTTCTGACGGCGCCGTAACCGACCGCGACGTGTGAACATGACGTCAGAACAGACTCTAGCAGGCAGGGCACGGGATGCTGATTCGTTACCAACTTGATGATCAAAAATACCTGATTTCAACGCAGGGCGAGATCACGCGCGAAGCGTTGGCTTCCGCTATGTGGCTTGACCTGCTCAACCCTGATGACGACGAACGTCAGCTGGTGGAAAGTCTGCACAGCCAGCCTTTGCCAGACACCGAGGACGTCGAGGAAATCGAGGCCAGCGCGCGCTCCTATCAGGATGAAGCCGGCTTGCACGTGCACTCACTGTTCCTGCACAAAGTGGATGAACGCCACCGCAACACCAGCGTTGCCTTTACCCTGACCGACACGCAACTGATCACCCTGCGTGAACGCGAAATCCCCGCCTTTCGTCTGATGCGTATGCGCGCCCGGCGCTTGCACGGATTAGTGGAAGACCCGGTCAGCATCGTACTGGCGCTGTTTGAAATTAAAATTGATGACCTTGCCGATACGCTGGAAGAGGTATACACACAGCTGGAAAACACCAGCAACCTGGTACTGGAAGACAACGACAGTCCGATCGAAGACGCCCTCGACGAACTGGCGAAACAGGAAGATACCAATGGCAAAGTGCGATTGTGCCTGATGGACACACAGCGTGCGCTGAGCTTCCTGTTGCGGCGCGGCAAAATGTCAGCCGATCACGCTGAAACCGCTCGCGAACTGTTACGCGATATTGACTCGCTGCTACCACACAACAGTTTCGTGTTTGACAAGATCAACTTCCTGATGGATGCGGCTCAGGGTTTTATCAGCATTCAGCAAAGCAAGATCATCAAGATCTTTTCTATCGCCGCCGTCGTGTTTCTGCCACCCACCGTGATCGCCAGCATATATGGGATGAACTTCGAAACGATGCCGGAATTGGGCTGGCAACTGGGCTACCCCTGGGCGCTGGGCGTTATGGTAATGTCAGGCGTGGCGCCTTACCTGTTCTTCAAGGTCAAGGGTTGGCTCTGAAAAAGCAGCCTGTTACTGTTTTTTCAGCAACAGACTGCCAATGGAATAACCAGCGCCGAAGGAACACAGCACACCGATATCGCCCGCCTTCAGGTCCTCGTGATACAGTGCCAGCGCAATCACGGAACCGGCAGATGCGGTGTTTGCATAACGATCCAGCACGATCGGCGCCTCATCTTCATTCGGCAATCTGCCCAGCAGCTTTTTGGAAATCAGCTGATTCATGTTGATATTGGCCTGATGTAACCACCAGCGCCGCACATCTGCAGGCTGCAGTCCGTGCAGGGCCAGGTGGTCAGACAGGTGTTCGGCAGCCATCGGACAGACTTCCTTAAACACGGACCGCCCTTCCTGATGAAACAGCTTGTCTGCTGCAAACGGGTCCCCATCAAAAGCGCGCGACATGTAACCGAAATTGGAACGGATATTATTTGAGAACAGCGTTTTGGCCTGTGTACCCAGTATTTCAAACTGATGTTCACTGCCCGCGCTCTCGGCACGCTCGATGACCACTGCAGTGGCGACATCGCCGAAGATAAAATGACTGTCCCGGTCACAATAATTGACCTGCGGCGACACAAGTTCGGGATTGATAACCAGCACAGCTCGCGCGGAGCCGGCCTTCACCATCTCCCAGGCGCGATGCAACGCGAAGGTTGCGGCCGAGCACGCCACCAGCATGTCAAAGCCGAATCCGTTTATTCCCAGAGCATCCTGCACCTCAATGGCAATCGCCGGGTAAGCACGCTGTGTATAGGCACAACTGACTATGACAGCATCGATGTCTTCAGCCGTTTTACCGGCGGACGCCAGCGCGCTTCGGGCGGCATGCAAGGCGATCTCGGCCTGGTGGCTTAACTCATCATCGCTTCTTTCCGGTATGCGCGGGCGCATGTGATCGATATCGAGTATTCCGTCCTTAATATAAACGTGACGCTGTTTGATACCACTGGCTTTCTCGATAAACTCGGGATCAGATTTCATCACCGCCTTGACATGCCCCGCCTCGATGGCCGCCTGGTGTGTATCATTGTAATGATCGGCATAGGCATTCAGTGCCTGCACCAGTTCTGTATTTGTTACTACGTGATCCGGTGTCCAGAGGCCAACGCCGCTGATGACGACACGATCACTTGCCTGATGCAAGCGCATGACTTATTCCTTCTCTCCCCAACCTTGTTTTGATGTCGACAGCATCACCTGATGGCAGGTGACTAGTCCACAATGGCACCGTACGCCAGCGCCTTGAATGTTGCGCGCAACGGCACTTGTACATTCATGTGCTGGATCATCACCACACCAATGAGCTCTTCTACCGGATCGATCCAGAAAATCGTACCCGCAGCACCACCCCAGTAGTACTCCCCAGCGGAAGCAATGCCACCGGCAGCCGTCGGATCCTCAATGACAGCAAAGCCAAGACCAAAGCCGGTACCATTCACAAAACCCGGCAATGTATCCGGCGCATGTACACCGTTATCACCAAAAATACCAGGCAGATGATTTTGGGTCATGTATTCCAGCGTTTTGCTGCCAATGATGCGCACACCACCAAGCTCCCCGCCGTTCAGCACCATTTGGCTGAACTTCATGTAGTCCTCTGCGGTCGACAATAGTCCGCCACCACCGGACTCAAAGGTCTGCCGGTTGACAAAATTGCTGGTATCCGGTGCATCGCTGACGACCAACTCGCCGGATTGCGGATCAAACGTATGGTTGGTACCAAAGCGATTCAATTTGTCTGCCGGGACCTGGAAAAATGTGTCGTTCATCTCCAGTGGTCCGAAAATACGTTGCTGGAAAAATTCCCCCAGCGTCTGTCCGGAGACGGCCTCGACCAGTGCACCCAGTACATCCGTGGCAACGCTGTAATGGAAACGTGTCCCGGGTTGGTACTGCAGAGGTATCTGACCCAGACGTTCGATGAAGGTATCAAGATCGGGGCTGGTCATCACGTTGGCGTCGCGGTACTGACGATCGATCATGGTATCGCCGAATACGCCATATGTCAGACCGGCACTGTGTGTCATCAACATCTGGACGGTCATTGGACGCTGTGGTGACACCAGCGACCCCCCGGGGCCAGCTACGCGGACATCGGAAAAGGCCGGCAGGTAGCGCGCAACGGGATCATTGAGCTGAAGCTTGCCTTCTTCGTAGAGCATCATCACTGCCAGCGTGGTGATGGGTTTGGTCATGGAGTAGATACGAAAAATGCTGTCTGTCTCCAATGCCTGGCCGGTGTCCTTGTTCAGGTCACCAAACTCCTCAAAATGCACAACTTCACCGCGGCGCGCCAGCATGCTGACCACGCCTACCAGCTCCCCACTGTCCACGTATTGCTGCAGAACCGGCGAAATGCGTTCCAGTCGATCAGAGGACATACCCACTGATTCTGGCGAACCGTAGGACAGATCCTGCGCAAAAGCCGGTGCAGCCAGCAACAGCGAGGCTGTAGCGAGCACCAGCGTCGATCGCAATTGTTTGAAACGCATCCGTTTACTCCCCTTTCATTATTGGATTTGTCAGGAATGATAACTCAGGCCCTGAGATAATGTAATACCTGTCTCTTATACACATCTCCGAGCCCACGAGACAGGCAGAAATC
>CAJXPR010000081.1 GCA_913058135.1 uncultured Gammaproteobacteria bacterium | reverse complement strand
ATCTACACAGAGTAGATCGTCGGCAGCGTCAGATGTGTATAAGAGACAGATCTGTCTGTTCAGGCGTGACAGTGCCTGTTGCAATACAAATTGATCTGCACTCAGGCACTGCTTGATCCGGTTTCGCAAATCCTTACTCATAACTGCTGCTTACTGATGCTTCTTCAGCTCCTGCTCTCGGATCTCGCGGCGCAGGATCTTGCCGACGTTGGATTTGGGCAGATCATCAACAAACACGATCTCCTTGGGCACTTTGTAGGCCGTCAGGTTTTCCCGGCAATGCGCAGTGATGTCATCAATGGTCAGCACGTTATCGCGACGCACAACAAACAGCTTGATCGCCTCACCGCTTTTTTCACTGGCCACTCCAATGGCGGCACTTTCCGCCACACCCGGATGGGAATTGACCACTTCTTCAACTTCACTTGGGAACACGTTAAAGCCGGAAACGATAATGAGATCCTTTTTGCGATCGACAATCTTGATGAAACCCTCTTCGTCGATCCTGGCAAAATCACCGGTCTTGAACCAGCCATCCTCGGTAATCGCCTCGCGGGTGGCCGCTTCATTCTGCCAGTAACCTTTCATCACCTGCGGACCGCGCACCCACAGCTCACCTTTTTCGTTGAGGCCCAGGTCATTGCCGTCGTCGTCCACGGTTTTGATCTCGGTTCCGGGCACGGGCGGCCCGACCGTGCCGATCTTGACCTTGTCATGCGGATTAACGCTGACCACCGGTGAGCACTCGGTCAGGCCGTAACCTTCATAGACTTGGCAGCCGGTGACCCGTTGCCATTCCTCCGCAACACTGATGGTCAGTGCCATGCCACCGGCACCAGTGAAACGCATCTCGCTGAAATCAACCTGGCCAATGTCCTTGTGCCGGCTCATCGCCAGAAACAGGGTATTGATGCCCACAAAACCATTGATCTGCGGCAACGACTTCAGGGTCTTGATCAAGCCGTCAAGATCGCGTGGATTGGGTATCAGCACACTGAGGTTGCCCGCATAAACTCCGGCCAGGCAGTGAAACATAAAGGCGTAGGTGTGATACAGCGGCAACGGCGCCACAATCACATCCTGGCCGTCTTTGATTAGTGGTTTGCTGACTTCACGCAGCTGCATCATGTTGTGCACCAGATTGCTGTGGGTAAGCATGGCACCTTTTGCCAGGCCGGTGGTCCCACCGGTGTAGAGTACGATGGCAACATCGGTACCGCTGTCTGGCGCTGGCCGCTTCTCTGCTGCACAGTCCAGTGCATCAGACCAGGTGACTGCACCGGGGATGGACCACGACGGCACCATGCGCTTGAGGTATTTGACCGCCAGGTTCATCAGCAAACGTTTGGGCTGCGGCAGCATGTCAGCCAGTTGTGTCACTACCACACATTCTATGTCGGTATCCTTGATAATCGATTCGAGTTTGTCACAGAAATTTTCCAGAATGACGATACCCTTGACGCCGGAGTCGCTGAACTGATGTTTCATCTCACGGGCCGTGTACAACGGATTGGTGTTGACGATCACCAGGCCAGCTCGAGCAGCCGCGACGACGGTCACGGGAAACTGCAGCAGGTTGGGCATCTGGATAGCAATGCGATCACCCGCCCTGAGACCACTTTTGTCACGCAACCAGCTGGCAAACCGGGCACTATGCTCGTCAAGCTCTGCATAAGTGATGGTGTGACCCAGACAATTGAACGCGGGTTTATCGGCGTAATGTTTGAATGCATACTCGAAAATATCGACAATCTGTGCAAACTGACCCGGATTCAGATCGGGCGCAGTTGACATCGGCTGTGCTGCAAACATAGTGCGGGTCTCCTGGGACACTGCTTTGATTGTTATGGTTACTGTTTACTTGCTGAGGTAGGTCATCGCCTCTTCCAGACCTTTGACGGATAGCGGATACATACGATCCTCCAGCAGTTGTCGGACCACCGCGATGGAATAACCGTGTTCCCAGTGCTCCCTGGGTACCGGATTGATCCACGCGATATGATCGAAATTGTCAGTCAGGCGCTGCATCCACGTGGCGCCTGCCTCCTCATTGTAATGTTCGATACTGCCGCCCACATGAGTAATCTCATACGGTGCCATGGTCGCGTCACCAACAAAGATGACCTTATAGTCCTTGCCATACTTGTGCAGTATATCGAAAAGCGGCGTCGTTTCCGCCTGGCGCCGCCGACTCTGCTTCCACACCGATTCGTAAATGAAATTGTGGAAGTAGAAGTACTCCAGATGCTTGAACTCAGTACGTGCCGCCGAGAACAGCTCTTCACACAACTGCACATAAGGATCCATGGATCCGCCGACGTCAAAAAAAATCAGCACCTTGACCGAATTGTGGCGCTCCGGGACCATCTTGATATCCAGCAGTCCGCCCTTGCGGGCCGTCGACGAAATCGTGTCATCAATATCCAGTTCATCCTGGGCGCCAACCCGGGCGAATTTACGCAGGCGCCGCAATGCCAGTTTGATGTTGCGAGTACCAATTTCCAGCGTGTCATCCAGGTCGCGATAATCGCGTCGATCCCAGACTTTGGCCGCACGGCCTTCGCGCCCTTCATCCTGACCAATACGGATACCTTCCGGGTTAAATCCGTAGGCACCATACGGCGAGGTCCCTCCGGTGCCTATCCATTTGTTGCCGCCTTCGTGACGCTCCTTCTGTTCTTCCAGGCGTCTGCGAAACTCTTCCATCAGTTTGTCCAGCCCACCCATGGATTCGATCATGGCCCGCTCTTCTTCACTCAGGCTGGCTTCAAACTGGCGTCGTAACCATTCATCCGGGATGGCATCGCGCAGCAGATCGTCCAGTACCGACAGCTCCTTGAAGTAACGGGAAAATGCGCGATCAAAACGGTCGTAGTATTTTTCATCCTTGATCATGCACAGGCGGGCAAGCAGGTAAAACTGCTCCATGTCGGCAAACGCAAAATTTTGCTTCAGACACTCCAGCAGCGTGAACAGCTCGTCCAGGCTGACCGGAATTTTCTCCCGACGCAATGCATTAAAAAACCGGATCAACATAACACGTCACCGTTACCGTTTGGCTCGGTGCATGAAAGCGATTTTCTCCAGCAAATGAACGTCTTGCTCATTTTTCAGCAGCGCTCCATAAAGCGGCGGGATGGCGCTTTTCATATCCTGGTTTTTAAGAATCTCATCGGGAATATCATCGGCCAGCAACAGCTTCAGCCAGTCAATCAGCTCTGACGTAGAAGGCTTTTTCTTCAGACCAGGCACTTTCCTGACATCAAAGAAAATATCCATGGCCTGGGACAGCAGATCCTTCTTGATGGTCGGGTAGTGCACCGCCACGATTTTTTCCATGGTAACCGCGTCGGGGAATTTGATGAAGTGGAAAAAGCAGCGCCGCAAAAATGCGTCCGGCAATTCCTTTTCATTGTTGCTGGTAATGATGACGATGGGACGATGGCGGGCCTGCACACGTTGCTGGGTTTCATAGACATGGAACTCCATCTTGTCCAGTTCCAGCAGCAGGTCATTGGGAAACTCGATGTCGGCCTTGTCGATTTCGTCAATCAGCAGCACAACCTGCTTTTCCGAGTCGAAGGCCTGCCAGAGTTTGCCCTTGACAATGTAATTGGCAATGTCGTGCACCTTGGGGTCACCCAGCTGTGAGTCACGCAGGCGTGATACCGCATCGTACTCATACAGGCCCTGCTGCGCACGTGTGGTCGATTTGATGTGCCACTGAATCAGCTCCAGACCCAGCGACTCGGCGATCTGCTCGGCCAGCATGGTTTTGCCGGTACCTGGCTCACCCTTGATGAGCAGGGGTTTCTGCAAACTGATGGCTGCGTTGACGGCCATCTGCAACTCGTCGGTGGCAACGTACGCCTTGGTTCCTGTAAATCGCATAATATCCTCTTGCCTACATTTAAATTGGCTTGCAACCTCAGCGCCGGGCTGAGCGGGCGAACAGTGAGCGCAACAACCCTGCCATCAGGGCAATAACAATCGCGGCTATCAAGGCCAGAGTCAACGGCACCAGGCCTCTGATAAAAGCATCACCACCGATGGTAATCATATCCAGCAAAATGACGATGACCGCGGGTGCCATCAGATCTTCATCGGCCGCCACATACCAGGGTGTGTAAATCAGCGCGATCATGATGCCGCGCAGAACGTTGGCCAGCGGTTTGAAGCCGATTTTGCCTGTGGCTTTGTAAAACAGGATGTAGCACAAGGTGCCGGCGCCCAGATAGACCGCCCAACTTGTAATATAACCGTATATGTCCAGCATTCAGCGCCTACCCTCAGTGTCAGCATCAGCCCGATCGTTTGTTCAGGCACGAACCCAGCGGATAACGTGCTCTTCCAGCCCGTCATCGTGCACATATTCCTCAGAGATAACGCGTCCGGTGACGGCGATTCCCTGTGCAAGCATGGCCTCGCGCGAGCCGCTCAGCAGCGGGTGCCAGTCCGGCAACGGCCTGTTCTGATAACGCAGTTTATAGGCGCAGGTGTCCGGAATCCAGTCAACTGACTCGCGCAGGACCGACATATCCAGCACCAGACAGTCGGGCACCAGGACATTGCGCCGGTCGTAGGCGGTGCAGCTGCATTTTTGCTGATCCAGATAACGACATACCACCCGGGTGTAAACCAGTCTGGCCGGACCCGGGCCCCTGACGTCCTCATCCTGCAGCTTTTTCAGGCAGCAACGGGCACAACCGTCGCACAGCAGCTCCCACTCACGGGCGTTTAGCTCCGCCAGCGGCAATTCCCAGAAGTTGTCTCGAACCGGCTGGCCGCTCACGGTGCGGCGTCCTGCGGCGGCGTGTTGCCCGCGATAATGGGCGATAACGGCGCCGCCAGCAGTGCACGCTGCCATCCCGACAGCTCATCGGGCCACTGCAAGACTCCGTCGCCATCGGCGACCGGCGTAGCGTGCCGGTTCAGGTGCATCAGGGTGATCAGCTGTTTTTTCCGTGCCAGCAGCTCTTCGGCAATGCCGGTCTGCTCCGCCACCGATCGGACAGCCTGCTGACAACGTTTCAA
Organism: uncultured Gammaproteobacteria bacterium; assembly: GCA_913058135.1. GTDB lineage: Bacteria > Pseudomonadota > Gammaproteobacteria > Pseudomonadales > Pseudohongiellaceae > Pseudohongiella. Next base: position 13,079 of record CAJXPR010000081.1, on the reverse strand, counting down.
CATCGCCCGTTGCGGCTGAGACATGGGTGCCCCTTCCAGATTGCTGGCAATCGCCTCAGAAACCGGCTCACTATTCTGCACAATGGCCAGTAGCGCATCGGCATCCTGCTGGTAGATATTCCGGTTCAGATCCGGCACCTGGCTCAGCTCCTGGCGGTCAGCAGGCAGTTTCTGCGCCAGCACGATCAGATCCGCGTCCCGGGCGATCCATGAGCGCGGCTTGTCTCGCTGGCGCGATACCCGCTCTCGCCAGAGACTCAGGTCCCTGAGCGCTCCCAGCTGCCGGGCATTAAGGCGCCAGGCGGCGCCCATCGACAGGTACAGATCCGGCCAGGTATCCGGATTTTCTGCCGCCAGCGTGATCTGCCGCATGCGTTCGCACTCTTCGCGCAAATACTCCGATTTGCCTTCGCGTTCCAGCGCCGCCGACAGTTCCTGATACAAACGTGGCAGGTAGGCCACATCCAGTGCCGCATACTTGATCTGATTCGCAGACAGCGGTCGCTTCAGCCAGTCGGACCGGGTCTCGCCCTTGCTGAGTTCAACACCGGCGAACAGCCGGACCAGGTTGAGATAACTGATACTGTAACCGTGACCGAGAAAAGCCGCGGCTTTCTGAGTGTCGAATATCGGCCCTGGCAAACAGTCGTAAAAGTACTTGAACACTACCAGATCTTCCGAGCAGGAATGCATGATCTTGACGATATCCTCAGCCATCAGAATGTCGATAAATGGCTGCCAGACATTGATACTGAGCGGATCCAGCAGGTAGCAGTCGTCCCCATCCCCAACCTGTATCAGGCCCGCGCGCGGATAAAAGGTACTGACCCGGATAAATTCGGTATCCAGCGCCAGGCTGGAAAGGGTCTGCCAACGCTCACACAGTTGCGCCAGTCGGTCATTGTCGGTAACCAGCTCGGGGGCAGGAAAATCATTCATAATCGGCTCTCTTCGTCGGCACTCTTTGTCGGCACTCTTTGCAGACACTGTCAATCGCATGACTCAACGTATCAACTGCCGGCCATTAAAGGCGTGGCTCAGCGTGCCGCCATCGACATATTCAAGTTCCCCGCCTACCGGCACGCCATGGGCGATCCGGCTGACCACCAGTCCCTGGCCTTTAAGCAGACCGGCAATGTAGTAGGCGGTGGCGTCACCTTCAACCGTAGGATTGTTGGCCAGAATCAGCTCTTCCACCGGCTTGTCGCGCAACAGTGCCATCAGTTCATTGATGCCGATTTCATCCGGCCCGATGCCATCTATGGGGGACAGGTGTCCCGACAGCACAAAATACAGGCCGTGATAACTGCCCGCCTGTTCAATGGCATACAGATCAGCCGGCGACCCTACTACACACAGCACTGAATTATTGCGCGCCGGATTACTGCAGATGCGGCAGCGCACTTCTTCAGTCAGCGCCCGACACTGCTCGCAACGACCGATGTTGTCCAGCGCCGTGGCCAACGTCTCACTCAATCTGGCCGCTCCGGTACGGTTGCGCTCCAGCAGGTAGATGGCCATGCGCTGCGCCGACTTGGGACCAACACCGGGCAGACAGCGCAGAGACTGGATCAATTGTTCAAGTAACGGACTATGCATGGTTCAACCACACCTGTTTGGTGAAACGTTCAAAACGGGAATTTGAAACCATCGGGCAGTTTCATACCGGAGGTCATGGCACCCATGGTATCGCGTTTGTCCTGCTCCAGTTTTTTCACCGCATCGTTGATGGCAGCAGCAATAAGATCTTCAATGATCTCTTTGTCTTCCTGCATCAACTCCGCGCTGAGCTCTACCTTGCTGGCATCGTAGCGACCACTTAAATGCACCTTGACCATGCCGGCACCTGACTCGCCGATCACAATTTTTTTGGCGGCTTCTTCCTGTGCCTTCTGCATCTGCTCCTGCATCTGTTTTGCCTGTTGCAGCAATTGATTCAAATCAGTCATACCTTGTCCTCTTCAATTTGGGTTGAATACGCTTGTGTAGGGTGTCAGACAGAGCCTTTTACAATCAGCAGCGACGCCTGGTCTACCTTGGCATCAAACTCGGCAATCAGCGCCAGCACCCCCGGATCAGTGTTAAAGCGATGATGCAGATCGTCGATGGCCTGTTGTTTCTCTCTACGTCTGCGTTGTGCCGGTGATTCAGAAGGCAGCGCGTCTATCCGGATAACAACCGAGACCGGGCGCTGCAGGGTTTCGCTCAGCGCCTGGGCGATTTTGGGCTGTTGATCGTCCGCATACAATGCACTCTGCTCTCTGTCCAGTATCAGGACATAGGCATCCGTTGTGACAGTCTCGGGCACGCAATTGGCGAGTATATTGCCGCTGATACCTGACAGCTGGCACTGTTGTACGAGCGCAAACCAGTCCATGCCATCGACCGGGGCGGCGGCGCGAGGGCCAGGCTCCGGATTGGGCGCTGGATCAGGTTCGGGCGCCAGTTCCGGCTCGGGCTCATGTGCTGATTCGGGCTCGGGTGCAGGCGCTGATTCGGGCTCTGGCTCCAGCGGGTGTTCAGGCGCGCGCGCTGATTCGGACGCCGGCTCCGGCCTGGGTTCGGGCGCGGGCCCTGGCTTGGGCGCTGGCTCCGGTCTGGGTTCGGGCGCTGGCTCTGGTTCGGGCGCTGGGTCGGGATTGGGTTCCTGCGTCAGCGCTGAGGAGGGAGCGGGTTCAGGCTTTTTTTTTTCACTGCCGGCGGGTGCAGTGGCGGCCGCGAATACATCGGGACTGAACGCCAGCATGCGCAACAGCCCCATTTCGAAGCAGCTACGGGCGTCCGGGGAATGTGGCATGTCCTGCAGTGTCTGCATACAGATCTGGTAGTACAACTGCACGTCTTCAGCGGCAAACGCGCCAGCCAGCGCGCTGATCTGTTCGCGATCACCCTCGCTGTTGTCAATCGCATCGGGCATGACCTGGGCCAGCGCCAGACGATGGCAGACACTCAGTAATTGCTCCAGCAAACGGCTGTAGTCAGGGTTGTTTTCCGCACAGGCTGCCACCGCCGCGACGAGGCTGCTGCCGTCACGCTGCGCCAGCGCTTCCAGAAAGGCAAACACCGCCGCATGGTCTGGTGTTCCGAGTAAGGAAGTCACCGCCGCCACCCGCACACTGCCGCCGCCAAAGGAAATGCTCTGGTCCAGCAGGGTCAATGCGTCGCGCATGCTACCAGCCGCCGCGCGTGCCAATTGCCACAGGGCATCTTCCTCGTAGTCAATCTGCTCGGCGGCCAGCACCGACTGCAGGTAGGTCACAATCTGTGCCGGTGCCAGGTTTTTCAGATGGAACTGCAGGCAGCGTGATAACACGGTAACCGGCAGCTTTTGCGGATCCGTGGTCGCCAGCAGAAACTTTACATGCTCAGGCGGTTCTTCCAGGGTTTTCAGCAAGGCATTAAAGCTGTGGGTAGACAGCATGTGCACTTCGTCAATCAGGTAAACCTTGAAGCGACCGCGGGCCGGCGCGTACTGCACATTGTCCAGCAGGTCGCGGGTATCCTCGACGCGGGTACGCGAGGCGGCATCAACTTCGATCAGATCAATAAACCGGCCTTCACTGATTTCGCGACAGGCGTTGCATTGTCCGCAGGGGGTGGCCGTGATGCCCTGCTCGCAATTGAGACAGCGAGCCAGAATACGTGCCACCGTGGTTTTGCCCACCCCCCGGGTTCCGGTAAACAGATAGGCATGATGCAAGCGTTGCTGTTCAAGGGCGTGCGTCAGTGTCTGCAGGACATGTGCCTGTCCGGCCATCTCACTGAAATTCTGGGGGCGCCATTTCCTGGCAAGTACCTGATAGCTCATGTGTCGCTGTAAACGTCTGGTGACTGATGGTGAGCTATTGTATTGCAAACAGCGCGCGAGTGACAGGCGACGAGAGCGTTTGCGGCAGGGTTTTAAGACGGGGATATAAGGTGGTACCTCCTGCCAGCCACACCACGGCACATGAGTCTGCTGCTACCGTTGCTCCCTTCCGGGCCTGGCGGGGTTTACAGCGTATCATTGCGCGGGGACCGACAAGAGATACCATAAAGCCTGAGTCGACAAGCAAACATCAAATCAGGGGCCGCATTATCAATAAATAATGCCGCTTAAGCAAGTGCCAACAAGTCGCCGGTCGGCGCCCTGGTGAGGGCGGTCACGGTAGCCGCCAGGTCTGCACACTCAAGGCAGGCCTACGGCCATCAGCCGCGTTACCGGCCCTGCCCCCACCGCCATGACAATATATTGTTTACCATCAACCATATAGCTCATGGGCGTACCCATGGGTGGCAGTGGCAGGTCCAGTTCGCTGAGCACCTGACCGCTCAATTTGTCGTAGCTGCGCAATACCGACCGGCTGCCATCGAGTTGCGCCACAAATAACAGTGATCGGGTCAGCAACGGTCCATGGCGGCCAAAACTGCCGACCGGGCCGGGATCCTCAATGCCCAGCTCGATGATACGCTGGCGGATACCTTCACCGTGCGGCACCATCCAGCGGTGCTCCCCGGTGTTCAGGTCAATGGCGGTAATGCGCGCATACGGCGGCTTGATCAATGGCAAGCCCTGCGGGCCATCGATACTGAAATTGCGATCCCGGATATAGGCAAAGTCGGATTCACCCGGCTCCGGCCTGCGCAGGCGCACAAAGCGCGGCACCGAGAACGACGGGATGTACATCATGCCGGTCTCCGGATCAATGGCAGCGCCAGTCCAGGTGGCCCCGCCACTGTACCCCGGAAAAATGATCACACCGCGCTCACTGGGCGGCGTGTACAGGGGCCCGTAGTCAACACCCGCGATCAGGTCCACAGCTTGCGCACGCAGTGCCGGTGTGAAATCGATCAGCGTTGCATCCGAGATGCCCTGGGGTTCAAACGGAGCCGGCCGGGTCGGGAATGGCTGGGTCGGTGACGTCCGCTCGCCGGGTACATCGGTCTGCGGCACCGGTCTGTCCTCAATGGGCCAGACGGGCTCACCGGTCAGACGGTCCAGGACAAACACAAAGCCCTGTTTGGTGACCTGGGCGACTGCCTTGATGTCGCGACCATCCACGGTGATATCCACCAGATTGGGCGCCGCCGGCAGATCGTAGTCCCATAACCCGTGCCTGACTACCTGAAAGCGCCATACCAGCTCGCCGGTAGCCGAATCCAGCGCCACCAGACTTTCCGCATGCTGGTTGTCACCCAGGCGGTGACCGCCGTACCAGTCATTATTCGGCGTACTGGTCGGCAGGTAGACGTAACCGGTGTCCGGGTCGGCACTCATGGTGGTCCACACATTGGTGGCACCGGCCGTGCGCCAGGCCTCATTTTCCCAGGTTTCAGCACCGGGCTCGCCGGCCTGCGGAATAGTATGAAATATCCAGCGTTGCTCCCCGGTGCTGGCATCAAAGCCGCGCACATGGCCCGGTGGCAACTGATCCTGAAACAGCGGTCCGTCACTGATCGAGGAACCCACTACAATGACATCGTTAACGACAATCGGTGGTGAAATTGCGCCATACAGCCCGATGCGGGTGTCACGACCCAGCCCCTGCTTCAGATCAACAACGCCTTCGTTCCCGAAGGACGGATCAGGCTGGCCCGTGCGTGCGTTCAGCGACCACAACAGACCGTCATTGGCCGCCATCAATACACGGCCATCACCGCCATCATCCCACCAGGACACGCCCCGGTGATTGTTGTTGAAGTTGGGATGCCGGCCCCGTTGCCAGGAACCGGTATCAAACACCCAGCGTTGTTCGCCGGTGGCCGCATCAACGGCAGCGACCTGACCCAGCGACGTACTCACATACAGCACCCCGTCAATCATGATCGGCGTGGACTTGTACTCACCGGCGCTGGCACGGTCATCCTGCTGGAAGATGGCGTTGTCCGGGGTATCCCAGACCCACGCCACTTCCAGCTCAGCGACATTGTCGGTATTGATCTGTGACAGCGGCACGTATTTGCTGGATGCCGCGTCACTGCCATAAAAACGCCAGTCCTGTTGCTGTGCCGTGTTTTCCTGCGCAACGGCACCAGTTGCGGCCAGCAGACTGAACGCGGCCGCACAGACGAGCGGGAGCTGCGTCTTACGGCAAGGCATAACTCACCACCGAGGCTTCCGTGCCACCACCCAGCGCAATGGCTATATACTGCTTGCCATCGACCATATAGGTCATCGGGGTGGCACTGGGTACCGAGGGCAGATCGATTTCCGCAACCACGGCACCGGTGGCTTTGTCGAAGGCACGCATGACCGAGCGGCTGCCATCCTGCTGGGCAATAAACAGCAGGGTTTTGGTCAGCACCGGCCCGGTGCGTGAAGTCGAGCCCACCGGACCCGGATCAACAATGCCGAGATCGATAATACGCTGACGCGGACCTTCACCATGCGGCACCATCCAGACATGGTCGCCGGTATTGAGGTCGATGGCGGTAATGCGGCCATAGGGCGGTTTGGTCAGCGGCAGCCCTTGCGGACCGTTCACCGAAGTGACACCGCCCCGGACAAAATCAAAGTCAGACTGGCCCGGTTCAGGCTCTACCAGCTGCACAACGATGGGCGCGGTCGCCGACGGTATGTACAACATGCCGGTTTCCGGGTCGACTGCCGAACCCTGCCAGCCGCCACCACCTGCCCAACCAGGCAGATTGATGGTGCCGCGCTGTGACGGCGGCGTAAACAGCGGGCCGTAGTCGAATTTTTCGATATTGGCCAGCGCTTCTGCCCGTAACGCCGGGGTAAAGTCGACCAGCGTGTCATCGGAGATACCCTGCAGATCAAACGGTGCCGGACGGGTCGGATGTGGCTGGGTGGGTGCGGCGCGCTCGCCAGGTACGGTCGAGGCAGGTACCGGTCGCTGCTCGATAGGCCACACCGGCTCACCGGTTTCCCGGTCCAGCACATAGACAAAACCCTGCTTGGAAATCTGTGCCAGCGCCTTGATGTCACGGCCATCAACAGTGATATCCACCAGCGTCGGCGCTGCAGGCAGATCGTAGTCCCACAGGCCGTGTTCAACCGCCTGGAAGTGCCATACCCGTTCACCTGTCATGCCATTGACGGCTACCAGCGACTCGGAAAACAGGTTATCGCCCAGCCGATGGCCACCGTACCAGTCGTTGGTTGGCGTACCCACTGGCAGATACACCAGGCCCAGCTCCAGATCCGCGCTCATCTGGGTCCACACATTGGTATTGCCCACCACTTCCCAGGACTGATTCTCCCAGGTGTCGTTACCAAACTCACCGGTCTGCGGGATGGTGTGGAAAATCCACGCCTGTTCACCAGTTTTGATATTGTAGGCACGCACGTGGCCGGGGGGTGCCGATTGAAACGCCGGGCCATCATGGATGGATGAACCCACCACCACCAGGTCGTGGAATATCAGCGGCACACCCATCATGGTATAGGCACCGCGGTCAATGTCACGGCCCAACCCCAGCGCCAGGTCCACCTTGCCCTGGTCACCAAACCCGGTATCCAGCTCCCCGGTCGCAGCGTCCAGTGACCACATATAGGCGTCATTGGAATAGACAAGAATGCGTTCTTCCTCGCCGTCGCTCCAGTATCCGACACCACGGCTGTTGTATCCCAGATTGGCGGGGCGACCCATCTCCCAGCCGCGGGTATCAAATACCCACAGCTCTTCACCACTGACGCCGTCTATTGCCGACACGCGACCGAAAGACGTGTTGATATACAGCACACCATTGACCTCAATGGGCGTGGCCTTAAACGCGCCCGGCGTCGCACGGTAGTTCTCGGAAGCATGATTGGCGGCGACAGTGGCGTTGTCCGGCGATTGCCATTGCCATGCCAACTGAAGGTTTGCGACATTATCGTGGTTGATCTGATCGAAGGGTGCGTACTTGGTTGAAGCCAGGTCGGAGCCATAGTGGGTCCAGTCATCAGCGCTGACCGCTATGCCGAAGCCAAGGGCAAGAGCGGACACTGACAGGACCAGGGTCTTGGGTGCGTACATGGTCTGTTCTCTTTATAGTTTTAATTGACGGACCACTGGATACTACAACAAGATTATTGGGATAGGAATTGTTGCCGAGTGCTTTACCGGCGTGCCACAACGTCAGCTGCCGGTAGTCAGGCAATTACGACCATTGTGCTTTGAGGCATAGAGCCGACCGTCTGCCTCGGCGATAACATCGTCGACGCTGTACTGACCGGCATGAAAGTGCGTTAACCCGGCGCTGACAGTAACAATGGCGTGCTCTGATTCGGGAAAGGCAATAGCCAGTCTCCGCACCGCGTCCATGATGCGCTGCGCTGCGCTGTCGGCCGGTTCAGTATCTGCCCGATTGAACAGAACAGCCAGCTCCTCGCCCCCGTAGCGGTAGACCCGGTCCTCCTGACGAATGGTACTACTGATGGCTTTGGCGATCTGCCGAAGCACCTCATCACCCCGGGCATGACCATGGCTGTCATTAAACAGCTTGAAATGGTCGACATCAATCAGCATCAGATGAAACTCGCCCTGCCCGCTGCCGGCTTCCCTGAACACGCGCGCCAGGTCGCGGTCAAACGCGCGCCGGTTGTGAATCCCCAGCAGGCCGTCAAGCAGACTGAGTTCGCGCAGATCACTGTTGGCGGCCTGCAAATCGCGTGTGCGCTCCTGCACTATCCGTTCCAGCGTTGCCTGGGAATCACGGATACTGTTCGCCATTTCGTGAAAGGTACTGGCCAGTAAACCTACTTCATTTTTCAGTTCACGCGGCAATCGGACCCGCCCATCGGCTACCGCCGCATAGTCACCGCGACCAATACATTGCGCCGCTTCGCGCAGCTGGGCAAGCGGCCGCTCCGCATCACGGCGGATAATAAAGCCGATAATCGCTATCAGCAGTAACAGCAGCACGACCCCGGTGAACATGACGGCACCTGCAGCCTGACCAGCCGCCGCACGAATCAGGGACTCCGGGTACACGGAGACAAACCACCAGTCGGGCCCGACCAATTCGCTGACCGCCAGCCAGACATCACCGACCGGGTTATGAATCAGCGACACCGTGCCGGGATTGCCACCCGTAGCCTCATCAATCAGTTGATACATGCGCACGATCGCAGGATCATCAATATTCTCAAGCGACATCTGACCCACCCAGCGCCGGTCCGAGGCCGGTTCCGCAGGGTGGGCAATCAGATAGCCGTCGCCACGAAAGATCAGGTTGTAGCCTCCGTCCGGCGTATCAGTCACCAGTTTTTCCATGAGCTCGGTTAATGATACGTCATGGCTGGGATTGATCAGATGTCTGCCATCCAGATCCAGCGGCACCTGATAGGTCAGTGCCCATTCTGCAGCCGTCTCGTCGTAGTAAAGACCCGTCCAGCCCGGCAAGCGCTCCGGGTTCTCGGACTGTTGCATGGATCGGATAACACCCAGCTCATTCATGGGCAGATCAGGCGCAGCTTCCAGTCCCCAGGGCGTGTCCGGCGCATACAGGACGATGGCATTTTCGGGGAAGCTCACATGGACATTCTGAAAGCGGTTAATCCAGGCCGGCCCGAACTGCGCCAGAAGACGCGCCGACAGCACCAGCCGGCGCTGCAGATCAGGGTCATCAACAGGCTGGTTGTTGCCAACAAAACCGCTCACGCTTTCGTAATACAGACCATCATCGGCATACACGCCTTCGTAATACTCACGATGCATACGCACGGCGCTATCCTGGTCAGCCTGATAGTACGACCAGAAGTCATCCGTGGTTACCACGGTATCAGAGGTATATAACCGCACAAACTCGCTGCTTAGGCGTGCCAGGTTCTCCTCAGCGAGTTCAAAGATCACGCTGTCGTTACGCGCGCGCTCCACCACCCAGTCCCTCAGGTTGTCCAGCAAACGTGTCTGGGTTTCAGTGTAAATAAAAGAATAGGCCAGCGCCGTCAGCGCGCCAACCACAAGGGTAGCTGCCAGCACAATACGCAGCAGCACACTGCGCATCAGGGACGTTGATGTTGGCTTTCCAAGCCGGAGCATGGTGGGACCTGTATGTCGGCTTAAACCGCCATAGTCACAGCAGACCGCAGCCGCCGTCAAGTTGAACAGAACACACCACCAAGTGCCGATGGTTTGGAAGCGCCAGCGCTTATCTGCTTGTATTTACTGTGGCGCTGATATACAGTTACGCGCCTTGAAACGGTGAGGTGTCCGAGTGGCTGAAGGAGCACGCCTGGAAAGTGTGTATACGGAAACGTATCGAGGGTTCGAATCCCTCCCTCACCGCCACTAATTAAGTCCAGCTGAAACCAAAGCGGCCGCTTCGTCTCCCAGAATCCACTCAAGCCCACCCGGGGAGGGTGGCGAACCCGACAGAGAGTTCGACAAGTTGCGCAGCAACTTGCAACGAGCGCGGTAGCGCGAAGCCCCTCACTGCCGCACCAACCTGCCCAGCGGATACGCAACCACCTTCCGGTCACTACTACGCAACGGATTAATCTCCAGTCCTCCCCGACGCAGAAAATTGATACTCACCTGCAATGCCTGCGGTTTGCAGATATCCGACAAATCCTTGAATATCTGTTCTACACAATGCTCATGAAATCCTTCATGCAAACGATAGGAAATCAGGTACGACAGCAGGCTCCGGTGCTCAATCTGTTCTCCGCGATAGCGAATCAGGACACTGCCCCAGTCCGGCTGCGCGGTAATCGGGCAATTGGAGCGAAACAGATGGCTGCACAGGGTCTCTTCAACATCCGTTCCCGGCACACAATCAAGCAGTTGCGGTGCGGGCTGGTACGTAGCGGTTGTCACTCTCAGGTCGTCAAGCAGAACAGCATCGGTGACATCCGCTGTATGCACAGCCGACGCGTCACCGGCATGCACAATAATGCTGACCGGTGCTCCCGCGGCATCGGACAGGTCCTGCTCCATTGTTCTGCGCGCCAACTCGGCATCTGCAAATACATGCTGGTTCAGCGAATTGAAATACAGCTTCATCGATTTTGATTCAACCAGGTTGGGTGAATCACAGGGCACAAGGATATCGGCCAGTGCTACAACCGGCTGGCCCGAAGGCATCAGCCAGGACAGCTCGTAAGCGCGCCAGTGATCAAAACCGCCAAATGGCAAGTCGTCGTCGGTGATGCCAAGCTCGCGCCGATTGGCCGAGCGCGGTACGGGAAACAGCAGATCCCGGTCGTAGGCAGTCGGGTAGGCTGTGGCCTTCCCCAGCGGTATATCGGACATCAGACCAGTCACCTCACCATCTAGTGCCGCAGCCCCGTGCCGCGACGCAACAGTATCAGCGCCACAGCAAACAGCACGGCACTGAACATCACCAGCATGAACAGCGCCCAGTAGATATTCACATCACTGCTGCCCAATATGCCATAGCGAAATGTATTGACCATATACAGCACCGGGTTCATCGCTGACACCCACTGCCCTGCCCTCGGCAGCAACTCAATCGAGTAGAACACACCGCCCAGATAAATCAGAGGTGTCAGCACAAACGTGGGGATGATGGAGATATCATCGAAGGTATTGGCAAACAGGGCGTTGATGAAACCGGCCAGGGAAAACACCATCGCGGTCAGCAACACCACCAGCACGGTCAACCACACATGCTCGATACTCAGGGAGGTAAACACAAATGACATTAATGTCACAATGATGCCAACTGCCAGACCCCGCGCCATGCCGCCGGCCACAAACCCCAGCAGGATGATGTAATTAGGGACAGGTGACACAAGAATCTCTTCAACGCAGCGCTGAAACTTGTTACTGAAGAACGACGACGATACGTTGGCGTAGGCATTCTGGATAACCGCCATCATGATCAGCCCGGGCACGATAAAATCGATGTAGTCATAACCGCCCATCTCACCGATGCGCCGTCCGATCAGGTTGCCAAAGATCAGGTAATACAGCCCGATAGTGATCGCCGGCGGCACCAGTGTCTGCAGCCAGATACGGGTGAAGCGCCGGATCTCTTTGACCAGGATGGTTTCAAACGCAATGTACTTGTGATTGGCAAACATCTGCATACCCTTTTATTCAACCTGCCACCGGTCGGCCGCAAGCGGGCCGGTCAGGAAACAGCCTGCGGTCCCTTCAGACGGGACAGGAACAACTCTTCCAGTCGATTGGTCTTGTTTCTCATGCTCTTGATCAGCACCTGCTGCTCGTTTAACGCAGTAAACAGGGCATTAATATCCCGATCGGTACTCATGGTGACCTCAAAGCTGTGCGGGTCAAGCCATTGGCAGCGCACCTCCGGGTCGTTGAATGTCGGAGCCGCAGAAATTTCATTCACCGTGTCAAACACCAGGGTCTGCATGGCCAGCTTGCCAAGCAGCGCCCGCATGCTGGTATTTTCCACAATCTGGCCATGATCGATAATGGCGATATTGCGACACAGACTCTCTGCCTCTTCCAGATAATGCGTGGTCAGAATGATGGTTGTACCGTTGCGATTGATCTCCTGCAAAAACTCCCACATTGAGCGACGCAGCTCTATATCCACACCCGCAGTCGGTTCGTCCAGAATCAGCAGACGCGGTTCGTGTACCAGCGCCCGCGCAATCATCAGGCGGCGCTTCATGCCGCCACTGAGCATGCGCGAGCGGTTGTCGCGCTTGTCCCACAAATCGAGTTTTTTCAGATATTTTTCGGTACGCTCCCGCGCCAGTGAACCTTTCAACCCGTAATAACCCGCCTGGGTCATGACGATGTCAGCCACTTTTTCAAACTGACTGAAGTTGATTTCCTGCGGTACCACACCCAGCGACTGCTTGGCTTCGTACATATGGCTGGCCACGTCCTTGCCAAAGATCTTGATAGTGCCATCGCTGGCTTTAACCAGTGTCGAAATGATGCCAATGATTGTGGATTTGCCTGCACCATTGGGGCCCAGCAAGGCAAAAAAATCGTTTTCCCTGACATCGAGGTCGATGCCCTTTAGAGCAACATGGCCGTTAGCGTAGGTCTTGCGCAGATTGCGGATGGAGATGGCATTTTGTGAATCGGCATGTGACATGGTCGCTTCTCAAATTCCAAAAAAAAAGCCTGGCAAAAGCCAGGCTTAAAAAATGGCGTCCCCTAGGGGTTTCGAACCCCTGTTGCCGGGATGAAAACCCGGTGTCC
>CAJXPR010000080.1 GCA_913058135.1 uncultured Gammaproteobacteria bacterium | reverse complement strand
CACAGCGGCGGACAAAATCAATTTCACATGGCGATCATACAGCTCATCGACCAGAGAGACAAATCGGCGTGCCACATCATCCTGCGCAGCGTCCATCTGCGGGACATTGCCAAGCACAACGGCATGATAGACTTTTGCCAGCTCAATGTAGTCATAGGCACTGCGGGCGCCGTCACACAAATCATCAAAATCAAACCAGACCACATCATCTGCGACCCGCCGGACCGGCAATGATCGCCCCAGAATTCCGATCTCGCCACCCAGCTGCGAATCAGCATGCTCAGGTGCCAGCTGCTCAAATGCCGCCTTCAGCGCTTGCTCGGCCTCATCTCCCAGGGGCGAAAAATACAGGCAGGCCTGCTTCAGAGCGCGCAGCCGGTAGTCCACACCGCCTTCCAGTTCGACAATGTCGGTATGTTTGTGCAGCAGGGCAATCGCCGGCAGAAACCGCTCTCGCTGCAAACCATTGGCGTACAGATCATCCGGATGAATATTGGACGTGGCAATAAGCACCACGCCCGCTTCCAGCAGGTGCTCCAGCAGACGGCCCAGAATCATGGCATCGCCGATATCGGAAACAAAAAACTCATCAAAACACAACACCCGTGCATCGTCGGCGATATCAGCAGCCACCTGCTCCAGCGGATTCTTCCGACCTTTCAATGCCGTCAGGCGACCGTGCACCATCTGCATAAACCGGTGAAAGTGCGTACGCTGCTTGGCGGCCACCGGCAAGCACTCATAAAAGATGTCCATGATGTAGGTCTTGCCACGACCAACCCCTCCATAAAGATAGACGCCTCTCACCGGGCCTGCCGCATTGTCTCTGCTCAAACCGACCCTGGCCGACCAGGACTTCAATGTGCCCAGCCACGAACCCTCACCGTCCTGCCGGCTCGCTGCCAGCACATCATCGTAAACGCGCTGCACATGCACAATGGCTCGCGCCTGCGCCTCATCAGGCAGCAACACGCCGCGAGCCAGATCATCCTGGTAACGCTGTAGAGGTGTCATTGTCAGAATCCCGGCATTGGTCCAAAGGACCCGCATTCTAGACCCGTAAAGGGGACGGAGGGAATAACTAAACAGCTCAGCAACTGTCTGGTTATTCCCTCCGTCCCCTTTACGGGGTGCTGCCGTTCAACACCGGGCTGACATCATGCTAGAATAGCCGCGGGCCCTCCGGCCTGTTACGCGTTATACTTGCGCCTACTCAAGCGAAGGAAGAGTTTTAATATGTTGTGGTTAACCGGTATCGTTTGCCTGGCTATCGGCCTGGTGGCGGGTTTGCTTGTTGCCAAGCGAATCAATGGCAGCAGCCCTGCCAAAGTCTCCGAACTGGAAGCGCGGGTGCAGGATTTGCAGCGCCATCATGCCCAATATCGGGAGAATGTCAGCGAACACTTCAATACCACGGCAGAACTGGTTCAGCAGATGACCGAGAGCTACCGTGATGTCTACCAGCACCTGGCCGGTGGCGCACAGGACCTGTGCAACGAAGATGTGGCCAGCAAATTGCTCCCTGCTGCCGAGCAATCAGTGTTCTACCATGTCGATGACGACGCGCTGGAGCCACCCAAGGACTATGCCCCCAAGAAGGCTCCCGGCCAATCCGGCGCACTGGCAGAAAACTTCGGCCTGAACAAGGACAGTGGCGTGGGTACCGTCCAAAGTCCGGATCAGGGCACGGAAAAGCGCAAGGACACCAGGCAGGCCGTCAACGAAGACTGATTGATCCCCGAACCCTTTGATTCATCGCAGCGCCGTTACATCGGCAGCGCTGCTGCACCCGGTACACAAACATCATGGCAGATTACAACCTGACTCATCTGAAACAACTGGAAGCGGAAAGCATTCATATCATTCGCGAGGTCGCGGCCGAGTTCAGTAACCCGGTCATGCTGTATTCAATAGGCAAGGACTCCTCGGTGATGCTTCACCTGGCACTGAAAGCGTTTTACCCCGGTCGCCTGCCCTTCCCCCTCATGCATGTCGATACCACCTGGAAATTCCGCGAAATGATCGAATTCCGCGACACCCAGATGGAAAAGCTGGGGCTGGACCTGATTGTCCATATCAACCAGGAAGGGGTTGATGCCGGCATTGGCCCGTTCACCCACGGCAGTGAAAAACACACCGATGTGATGAAAACCCAGGCCTTGCGGCAGGCGCTGGACAAACACAAATTTGATGCTGCATTCGGCGGCGGCCGCCGCGACGAAGAAAAGTCGCGGGCCAAAGAGCGGGTATTTTCATTCCGTGACAAGAACCACCGCTGGGATCCGAAAAACCAGCGCCCGGAGTTGTGGAACATCTACAACGGCAAGGTCAACCGCGGCGAAAGTATCCGGGTGTTTCCGCTGTCCAATTGGACCGAACTGGACATCTGGCAGTATATCTACCTGAACAATATCGACATATCGCCGCTGTATTTTGCCAGGGAACGTCCCGTGGTCAATATGGACGGCATCGATATCATGGTGGATGACGACCGCATGCCCATCCCCGCCGACAAAAAAATCCAGCACAAGATGGTGCGCTTCCGCACGCTGGGCTGTTACCCCTTGACCGGGGCTGTGGAGTCAACGGCCACCACACTGCCCGACATTATTCAGGAAATGCTGTTGACCACCAGTTCGGAACGCCAGGGACGACTGATCGACTCCGATCAGGCTGGTTCCATGGAAGAAAAGAAACGTAAAGGGTACTTCTGACATGTCACACCAATCTGAGCTTATCAGCACCGACATCACTGCCTACCTGGCACAACACGAACGCAAGGAGATGCTGCGCCTGCTGACCTGTGGCAGCGTTGATGATGGCAAGAGCACCCTGATCGGCCGCCTGCTGCACGACTCCAAGATGATCTACGAGGATCAACTGGCCGCCATTACTGCCGACAGCGTCAAGTCCGGCACCACCGGTGGCAAGGTTGACCTGGCCCTGCTGGTAGACGGATTGCAGGCAGAGCGCGAACAGGGCATCACCATTGATGTCGCCTATCGCTATTTTTCGACCTCAAAGCGCAAATTCATCATCGCCGACACACCCGGCCATGAACAGTACACCCGCAACATGGCCACAGGAGCTTCCACCTGCGACCTGGCAATCATCCTTATCGATGCCCGGCACGGCGTGCAGGTGCAGACCCGCCGTCACAGCTTCATCACTTCCCTGCTTGGCATCAAGCATATTGTGGTGGCGATCAACAAGATGGATCTGATGGACTACAGCGAGGACGTGTTTGCCCGAATCAAGGCGGATTACCTGAAGTTCAGCGAAAAGCTGCGCGATGCGGAGTTCCATTTTATTCCGATGTCAGCCCTTGATGGCGACAACGTAGTCAATCCCAGCGCGAACATGCCCTGGTATGACGGCCCGACACTGATGTCCCTGCTCGAGCACGTGCAGATTGCCGAAGATCGCAACTATGACGACTTCCGCTACCCGGTGCAGTACGTCAACCGTCCCAACCTTAATTTCCGTGGCTTCTGCGGCACCGTCGCGTCCGGCGTAGTGCGCAAGGGCGATGAAATCATGGTGCTGCCGTCGCGCAAGAAGAGTCGCATCAAGTCGATTGTCACGATGGACGAAGAACTGGAACTGGCGCATGCAGAAATGGCCATAACCCTGACCCTGGAAGATGAAGTGGATGTCAGCCGCGGTGACATGATAGTGCATCGCGACAACCTGCCTACCATCAGCGAAGATTTCGACGCCACCGTGGTATGGATGACCGACGCCGCCATGCTGCCCGGCAAGCTCTACGATTTCAAACTGGGCAGTAAGACCGTCAGTGGCCGCGTCAATGCTCTGAAGTATCAGATTGACGTCAACAGCCTGGAAGAAAAGCCGGCACCCGGGCTGGAGCTCAATGAAATCGGGCTGTGCGAAATCAGCGTGGACCAGCCCGTGTGCATCGACAGTTATGAAAAAAACCGCAGCACAGGCGCCTTCATTGTTATAGACCGCCTCACCAATGTCACCGTTGGCGCGGGCATGATAAACCTGGAAAGCGCCGCCGCCCGGCGTCGCAAGGCGCGCAGCAGTGCCACCCATGTCACCCGTGAAGAGCGGGCCGCCCGCTACGGCCAGAAACCGGCCACCATTATGTTTATTGGTGTATCCGGCGCGGGCAAATCGACGCTGGCGCACGGCCTGGAGCGACGCCTGTTTGACATGGGGCGGGTAAGCACCGTGCTGGATGGCAAGGCCATGCGCCTGGGTATCAGCAAGGATTTACCTCACGACGCGCTGGGCCGCGCTGAAAACCTGCGGCGCAGCGCCCATATCGCGCGCTTTCTGAATGATTCGGGGATGATCTGCTGCGCCGCTTTCGTCGCACCCAATCCCGACTCGCGGGAACATGCGGTCAGCGTTATCGGCAAGGACAATTGCCACATTGTTTATCTGAATCCGCCCATTGAAGTGTGCCAGCAACGCGATCCCAGCGGTATCTACGCCGCTGCGGAAACCACCGGCTCCGCGGACATCCCCGGCATTTCCTTCCCTTATGCACCGCCAGAAAAGGTGGATCTGGAGCTGGATACCGAACGCCTGTCGGTGGAGGACTGCCTTGATCAGGTCGTCGCTCTGATGCAGGACAAGGGCGTCATAAAACGATAACCCTAAACCGGGTTATCGATATCGATGAACTGATGCTGCAGATCAAAGCGCTGGGCAAGCAATCTGCCTAGCGCCTGCACGCCGTAGCGCTCGGTAGCGTGATGGCCGGCTGAAAAATAATGGATGCCGTGTTCGCGCGCACTGTGGACTGTCGGCTCGGATATTTCCCCTGATATATAGGCATCCGCGCCGGCGGCAACCGCTTGTTCAATATACCCCTGCGCCGCGCCCGTGCACCAGGCCACGGTGCGGATATCGGCCTGCGAACCGTGAATGTGCAGCGGTTCTCGCTGCAAACGCTCAGCCAGCAGTGCGGCCAGTTCGGTGCCGGAAATCGGCGCGGGCAGCGTTGCCAGCAACCCCATGTCGTGGTTGTTCTGCCGACTCAGCGCTGCATCTGGCTTCAGCCCCAGTATTTGTGCCAACTGTACATTATTCCCCAGCCCCGGGTGCGCATCCAGGGGCAGATGGTAGGCAATCAGGCTGATATCGTGCGCCAGCAACGTTTTTATACGTCGCTGCTTGATACCGGTCAACGCGGCATTTTCACCACGCCAGAAGTAGCCGTGATGGACCAGAATGGCATCGGCATCATATTCAATCGCCGCATCAATCAATGCCTGACAGGCAGTAACCCCGGTCACCAGCCGACTAACCTGAGGCCGCCCCTCGACCTGCAATCCGTTGGGACAATAGTCCTTGAATTGCTCCGGTTTTAGCTCCCGGTCCAGGGTGATCATTAACTCATTTAAACTGACCGTCATTCCGATTTACCTTCACATAAGCAGCATTTGTTCGCATAATGCATCACGCGCCAGTCACATCCAAGTAGCAGTGACGCAGCAAGGAAGTCGGCGATTATAGCAATTCACCAGAACGACAGCGGCCTTATGAAGAAATTTCTGCAGTTTATAAGCTGGCCCGTGATGACCGGTGTTCTCCTCGCAGTTGTACTGCTTCAATATCAGCAGCTGCAGGATCTGTCGCGACGCATCTCCGATGCTCCCGCGACCGCAACGGTAAACAGCCCGGATGTTATCCCCGTCAATCCGCTGACAACAGCACCGACCTCCTATGCCAACGCGGTCGAACGCGCGGCGCAGTCGGTGGTCAGCATACACTCCACCATTCGCGAACAGATCGAACTGCCACCGGCAGACGACTTGCCGGCAGCATTCCGGGAACTGTTGCAGACCATACCTTCAGAACGCTTGTGGGACAGCCTGGGTTCCGGCGTCACGGTCAGTGATGAAGGTCATATTCTTACAGCCCTTCACGTCATTGAAGGTGCAGAAGACATTGAAGTGCACTTTAGCGACGAACAGGGCAACAACGTAAACGCCAGAGCACAACTGATCGGCTCCGACACCAGCACCGATCTGGCCTTGCTGAAAGTGGACAGTACCTCTTTGCCACCCCCCGTGCCGCTGGGCTCCTCCGATAGTATTCGGGTCGGTGACCCGGTGCTGACCATCGGTTATCCGCGGCGCGATCTGATGAATCAGAAATCAGTATCACTTGGTATCGTCAGCGCGCTGGGTATTCCGCGCGACGGGCTGCCAATCGTGCAGTACATCCAGACCGATGCGGCCATGAACTATGGCAACTCGGGCGGCGCGCTGATTGATGCCAGCGGATCGCTGATCGGTATCAATTCATTTATATATTCGGAATCCGGTGGCTCCGATGGCATCGGCTTCGCCGTACCTGTTAACAAAGCCATGATCATTGTCGAACAACTTATCCAGCACGGCGTTGTGACACCGGGTTACCTGGGTGTCATTACCGGCGAACTGCTTACGGAGGAGACAAGTCGCACCTTTTTTGGCAGTCCTGACATTGAGGGTCTGTTGATTGAACAGGTAACCGAACTCAGTCCAGCCGAAGAAGCGGGGATTCGCGCCGGTGATGTCATGGTGGCCATTGACGGTAGCGCCATCAGCAGCGTCATCGGTGCCATAGAGCAGATCAACAGAAAGGCACCGGGGCAGACCGTGGAACTGACCATTTTCCGTGCCGGCGAGTACCAGACAATCAGTGTCACGTTGGGCACCGGCACCGCACAATATCGGACTCAGTTTAACAACAATACCGATGTTCCGGAAAACGGTCTGGACTGATGCTATCGACGACCGGGGATACGCCACGCCGCTGACAGCGCGTGGGCCTGCAACTGCTCATTGTACGCCAGCTTTTCCGCTACCGGCGCCAACCTGGCGGCACCCGCCGGTGAACAGTTTATGATCGAACTGCGCTTCTGGAAATCATACACACCCAGCGGTGAAAAGAAGCGCGCAGTGCCCGAGGTCGGCAATACGTGACAAGGTCCGGCGCAGTAATCACCCAGCGCCTCCGGCGTATAACGACCCAGGAATATCGCTCCGGCATGTCGCACTTTCTTCAGCCACAGCTCAGGCTCATCGACTGACAACTCCAGATGTTCCGGCGCTATCTGATTGCAGATTTTCATCGCCGCATCGAGATCCGGGGCATAGATCAGAGCACCACGATTCTGCATCGACGTGGCAATGATGTCGCGACGCTCCATGGTCGGCAGCAGTCGCGCAATGCTGTCAGCCACACTGTCCAGAAATGCTTCATCGGTGCTGATCAAAATGGACTGCGCCTGCTCATCATGTTCGGCTTGCGAAAACAGGTCCATGGCAATCCAGTCGGGGTCGGTTTTGCCATCGCAGACCACAGTCAATTCTGACGGGCCGGCAATCATGTCGATACCCACCTCACCAAAAACCTGTTTCTTGGCGGCGGTCACATACACATTGCCCGGACCGGTTATCTTGTCAACGCGAGGAATGGTATCGGTTCCGAAGGCCAGTGCAGCAATTGCCTGCGCCCCCCCGATAGTGAACAACCGGTCAACGCCCGCCACAGCGGCCGCAGCGAAGATGAGTCGCCCGGCACCACCTGCATCGGCCCCATAAGGTGTTGGCACCACGGCGATGACTTCGTCCACACCAGCCACCTTGGCCGGAATTGCGTTCATCAGCACCGAGGAGGGGTAATTGGCTTTGCCACCTGGCACATAAATGCCGACTCGCTCCAGGGCAACCACGATCTGACCGTACACCGAGCCGTCGCCATCTTCGTACTGCCAGGAGGGCTGAATCTGTCGTTCGTGATACCGACGAATTCTGTCTGCGGCCGTGTGCAATGCTTCCGCCAGGGACGGCTCAAGACTGTCCAGTGAGGCCTGCATCTGCGACTTGCTGACCTCCAGTTCTTCAATGGTGCTGCCGGCAAAGCGATCGAAACGGCGACTATACTCCACCAGGGCTTCATCACCGCGGAGGCGCACTTCATGCAATATGTCAGCGACCACTTTGCTGGTTTGAGGATCTTCAATCATGCGGCGATCGAGCAGGGCGTCCAGCGCCGCTGCAAAATCTGCCTGCTCTGTACTCAATCTTTTAATATTCACGTGTTCAGCCATTGTCAGCCCCGTTACGGTTGCTGCTGACAACCTGCGCAATGCTGGCGAGCAATCCGTTAAGTTCTCTGTGCTTGATCTTCATGGCGGCCTTGTTGACGATGATCCGCGAACTGATATCGGCAATCAGTTTGAGCGGCTCCAGCCCATTGGCGCGCAGGGTATTGCCGCTGTCCACAATATCCACAATCCAGTCCGCCAGACCCATGGACGGTGCCAGCTCCAGCGCACCATTGAGTTTGATGATATCAGTTTGCAGACCCTGCTCGGCAAAGTAACGCCGGGCGATATTGACGAACTTGCTGGCAACCCTGACCCGACCTTGTGGCACGCTGGCGCCTACCGGCGCTGCGGTCATCAATCGACACCGGGCTATGCCCAGGTCCAGTGGTTCATAAAAAGCACCTTCGCCATATTCCATCAACAGGTCTTTGCCAACCACACCCAGATCTGCGCTACCGAACTCCACATACGTCGGTACATCAGAGCCGCGGACAATCATGATACGCAGATCGGCCATATTGGTATCAAATATGAGTTTCCGGCTCTTGTTGTGATCTTCCAGCAGGCGAATGCCGGCCTGCTCCAGTAATGGCATTACCTCGTCCAGAATACGGCCTTTGGTCAGCGCCATCACAAGGGGCTGATTTGTTTTTTCCACCATGATTTATTCCCTGTCCGCCAGTTCAGGACGGTACGCGACGGATTATTGCACCCAGCGACTGCATTTTTTCCTCAATACATTCATAACCACGGTCAATATGGTATATGCGATCGATCAGCGTTTCATTGTCAGCCACCAGGCCGGCGATCACCAGACTTGCCGACGCACGCAAATCGGTTGCCATCACCGGCGCCCCCTTGAGTCTGGCCACGCCGTTGACGATTACCGTATTGCCCTGCACCTGCATGGACGCGCCCATGCGATTCATCTCGTGGACGTGCATAAACCGATTCTCGAACACGGTCTCGGTGATGGAACCGGTGCCGCTGGCAATGGCGTTCATGGCAGTAAACTGCGCCTGCATGTCAGTCGGAAACGCTGGATAAGGCGCGGTGCGCAGTGATACAGCCTTTGGGCGCCGGCCGTGCATGTCCAGCTCTATCCAGTCATCGCCCACGCGTATGTCGGCGCCGGCTTCCTCCAGTTTGCTCAAAACCGCTTCGAGCGTGTCGGGGCGAGTGTTCTTGATCCTGATCTTGCCCCGCGTGGCGGCTGCAGCAATGAGGTAGGTTCCGGTTTCAATGCGGTCGGGCATGACCGAGTAACTGCAGCCGTGCAACGCCGCTTTTCCGTTGATGACGATGGTATCTGTGCCCTGACCATGTATGTCGGCCCCCATGGCAATCAGGCAATCGGCCAGATCAACTACCTCAGGTTCGCGCGCAGCATTTTCAATGATCGTCTGACCGTCGGCCAGCGTCGCTGCCATCAGCACGTTCTCGGTGCCGGTGACCGTACACATATCCATAAAGATATGGCAGCCTTTCAGGCGGCCGTCCACCGACGCCTTGATGTATCCGTCTTCGACAACGATATTGGCACCCATCTTCTGCAGCGCAGTAATATGCAGATTCACTGGTCGGCTGCCAATCGCGCAGCCACCTGGCAACGCCACTTCCGCCTTGCCAAAATTCGCCAGCAGAGGCCCGAGCACCAGAATGGAAGCCCGCATGGTTTTCACCAGATCGTAAGGCGCGTTGCAGTGACTTATGGACGCAGAGCTTATGTCGACATTGAGCCTGGCATCCACGACTGATTCGGCGCCCATGCAGCCGAGCAATTCCAGCATGGTAGTGATGTCGTAGAGATGCGGCAGATTGCAGATCTGCATGGTCTCTCGCGTCAGCAATGTTGCTGCCAGAATCGGCAACGCCGAATTCTTGGCGCCGGCAGCACGAATTTCTCCGTTCAGGCTGGCGCCACCCTGAATTAAAAGCTTGTCCATGAAGAGTCCTGGTACTGAGATGGGCGGGGATAAAACGCGAGATCAGGCCGTGGCCGACTCTTCCGGTGTAAGCAAGTTCATGGTCACGGCGTGCACAGCGCCGGAGCGTATATGCGCATTCAGGTGCTGATACACCAATTGTTGTCGTTTGACGGCATTCAGCCCGGCAAAGGCTTCGCCTACCATGGCGACCTGATACTTGCCACCACCACCTTCAACCCGCACCTCACAGTCCGGAAAACCGGACTGCAGCAGGTCTTCGAGTGCGCGAGCATCAATATTTACATTTGTCATCTATCTTTCTCCACCAGTGAACATCAGCCGCCGTCACAACAACCGCGGTTTATTGCCAGGCCTCAATGACGGCATCAATATCATTGTTGTGCCGGGCCATCAGCGCGGCAAACTGGGTATGGTACTGACGGCGCAGGTTGATACCGCCCACGTAAAGGTTGCGTAGCTTCCATTCATTGTTGTCGTTGAGGAACATGGCATATTGCAACTCGATACGCGTGCCATCCGACACAATCTGCATGCGGACGTTGGTCGGCGCTGTCGGATCTTCTGGCGGATTCTGGGGTGGCATGTAGTTAAGCTCCTGGCCACCGTACTCCACCAGTGCCGAGCCGTAGAAGCGGGTCAGTGTCGCCCGCAGCTTCTCACCGAACGCCTCGATCTGTGCATCCGTGGCATCCTCGGAAAAGCGCGCCATGACTCCCGTGGCAACCTGGGTGAAATCCACAAAATTGCCAACCTCTTCCTCAATTCCCGCGTAATACCGGTCCTTGTCGGACTCAAAATACGGCCGCAACTCTTCCACGCGACTGAGCAGTTGGGTAACGGATTGTTCTGCTGCCTCGACCGCCGATTGCGCGGGCGGCTGAGCCTGCACTGCCAGCAATGGCACAAACATCAGAGCGACACTCAATGCAATCAATTTGGTAATGTTTTTCATATGGTTACAACTCCAATCAGGCCTGGCGAGCTGATGCCGCCATGGCAAACCGCTATTGACGGCAGATGCAATTAATTGAGAATAACGGTAACATCGGCCGACTGGTCGGGACACCGCTGCAGTGTACCTCAATTAACACAGCCAATAAATTACTACTTGCAAGCTCAGGCGTTCATCCGTCTAATGAGCGACCCGCGACGAGCCACCCATGACTCTTTACTGGACACTATGCTGCTAGACGTATTCATTATCTGCCTGGGCTTTGCCGGCCTGATCTGGGGCGCTGACAAGTTCGTTTTCGGCGCCTCGGCCCTGGCACGAAACCTCGGCATCTCACCGCTGGTGATCGGTTTGACCATTGTTGCTTTCGGCACTTCTGCCCCGGAGATCTTCTCTTCGGCTGCATCAGCACTGGCCGGGGAGCCCGAACTGGCCATCGGCAATGCCATCGGATCGAATATATTCAATCTGGGCATAGCACTGGGTGTTGCCATCGTCATCAAACCCATTACTCCGCCCAAGTCCCTGTCCCGCAAGGAGATGCCTGCTCTGCTGCTGGTAAGCGTGGTGTGCGGCCTGCTGATGGCCAATCTCTATCTGGGCGCTATCGACAGCCTGATACTGATTGCTGTGGTTGCCTATTTCATCTATCACCTGTTTACCCGCAAGGCTGCCGGCCTGGAAGAGGACGACACCGAGCTGCCCGAACAGATGACCACATGGCGGGCCGCAGCCTATCTGGCATTGGGCCTGACGCTGCTGATCATCGGCGCCGAGGCTCTGGTCAATGGTGCCATTTCCATTGCCGCCACCCTGGGCGTATCGTCCGGCATCATCGGATTGACCCTGGTCGCCCTGGGCACCAGCCTGCCGGAGCTGGCGGCTACCGTCACCTGTGCCCTGCGCGGCCATCACGAATTGGCTATCGGCAATATCATCGGCTCCAATATCCTCAATATCCTGGTGGTACTGCCCTTCCCCGGCCTGCTGGCCGCCGGCAGCTTCCACGCCGACCTGTTCTACCGTGACTATACTGCCATGATGGTCATGACCCTGCTGCTGGCCATACTCTGCTTCGTGGCGATCCGTCGCGGCACCCAGATCGGCCGACTCAGCGGCATCGCCTTCCTGCTGCTTTATGCCGCCTGGTTCGGCATAATGTACTATCAGATTCACTAGTCTAACGGATGCAAACGAGCATGGAACAGAGGCAGTCGCTGATCAACAGTGCCTTGCGCACCATTCGAATCGAGCACCAGGCCATTGGCGCACTGACCGGGCGAATTGATGACCAGTTTGCGCGAGCCTGCGAGTTGATGCTGGCCTGCGATGGCCGCATTGTCGTCACCGGCATGGGCAAGTCCGGCCATATCGCCCGCAAGATTGCCGCCACCCTGTCCAGCACTGGCAGTCCTGCCATGTTCGTTCACCCGGCCGAAGCCAGTCATGGCGATCTGGGCATGATCACTGATCGGGACGTCGTGCTGGCACTGTCCAATTCCGGTACCACCGAAGAGCTGATCAGCATACTGCCCCTGTTCAAGCGTAAAGGCGTGCCTTTTATCACCATGACTGGCAATCCGGACTCCATGCTGGCTCACAGTGCTGATGTCAATCTGGACGCCAGTGTCGATGAAGAGGCTTGCCCGCTGGGCCAGGCCCCAACGTCAAGCACCACCGCAGCCCTGGTGCTGGGAGATGCCATCGCCATGGCGCTGTTGGAAGCCAAGGGTTTTACCCAGGAGGATTTTGCCATTTCCCATCCCGGCGGACGCCTGGGTCGTCGCCTGCTGCTCAAGGTTGCCGATATCATGCATGATGGCGATGCCATCCCGCGCGTACAGGAAAATACGCTGCTGAAGGATGCTCTTTACGAAATCAGCAGCAAGGGTCTGGGCATGACAACGGTTGTTGATGATAAGGGTGAGCTGGCGGGCGTGTTTACTGATGGAGATTTGCGCCGGGCACTGGATGCAGGTCGTGACATCATGGCAACATGCATGCGGGATGTGATGTCACGCCACAGCAAGACCGTCAAGGCGCAGGCACTGGCTACCGAGGCAGCAAAACTGATGGAAGACAATCGCGTGTATACGCTGGTAGTGACCGACGAAGAGTCACGGATGAGCGGTATTATTCGCATGCACGATCTGCTACAAGCCAATGTCATCTGATCGCTGCCGGGGCGCCCGCCAATGAAATACTACGATACCGCCGACGATGTGCTGAAACGTGCTCAATCCATTCGCCTGTTACTGCTGGATGTTGATGGCGTCCTGACCAACGGGCAACTTTTTTACGGTGAGCAGGGTGAGATCATGAAAGCCTTTAATACACTGGACGGCCAGGGTATCAAGTTGCTGCAGCAAAACGGTATTCAGGTGGGCATCATCAGCGGGCGCAAGTCCGTGGCTCTGGAGCGACGCGCTGCGGCGCTGGGCATATCGCTGATGGCGCAGGGACGCGAAGACAAAGGTAACGCTCTGGATGAGCTGTTGCAGACCCACCCATGCCCGCTTGCCCAGATCGCCTATGTCGGCGACGACCTGCCGGACTTGCTGGTGATGCGCCGTATTGGTTTGCCCATTGCCGTGCCCAATGCCCATGACAGCGTTCACCATTGCGCTGCCCTTTGTACTACGCGTTCCGGCGGCGAAGGAGCCGTACGTGATGTCGCCGACTTTCTTCTCCGCACTCAGGGTAAGTACGACGACGCCCTGCGCGCGTTTTCCTGAACCACCACCGGCGCTGAGCTGTTATGAAACGCAAACGATACCGATGGCTATTGGCGCTGATTCCGGCAATTCTGATTGCCTGGCTGCTGACTGAACGCACTGGCGTGGCGCCGGTCGAAGATGGCAGCCTCGGCTCGGTATCCGATCCGGAAACCGATTACGACGGTTTTGGTCGTGGCATACGCAGCGTCATTTATGATGAAAACGGGCAGATGGCTTACACACTGTCTGCCAGCCAGCAGAGACTGTTTCCGGGCCAGGTCACCGAGCTCACCGAGCCGGTCATGCAAATGTTTGAGGGCAGCCGGGAACGCTGGAATATCTCCGCTGCTTCAGGCAGAATTCAGGCCACCAGCGGTGGTGACATCGTGGAACTGATCCTGAACGATGCAGTACAGATTCTGCATCGCACTGAGGGAAACAGCAATGTGCGCCTGACCAGTAGCCGGCTCACCGTAGAACCTCCGACACAGACCATGTTTACTGACGCCAGGGTCCGGGTGACCGGCAACGGTCTGGAGCAGACATCCCAGGGCATGCATGCTGATCTCAGCGTGGACACCATTACCTTTTTATCGGATATACAGGGCCGCTATTATCGTGTTGACAATTGAACACCCAATCAGCCTGTTACGGGCGGCTACCCTGCTGACAGCAATATGTATCAGTCCCCTGCTGACAGCCCAGGACACCCTTGCGCCTGATGATACATCTGCGGAAGAAACAGCAGCGCTGGAACCGGGATCAGCAGCAACAGCGCCTGCCGACCAGCAGACGGGGCAAGCTCAGAACCCGCCATCGGCCACGCCTGAGACCACCGATGATGTCCTGACTGTCGATGCCGCCGGGCCAAGCAGCATAGAGTTTTCCGGGGAGATGCAAATTGCTACGTTTAGCGATAATGTCATCTTCAGGCGGGGAGCAATTGAAATTCTCGGCGACACAGCCCGCCTGGAAAGGGATATCGACACGGGTGAGCTGATCAAGGTCACTGTCGAGGGTGACCCGGCCCGTTTTTCCCGTGGCGCGGAGACCGCTGCTGAAGTAATCACCGGCCACAGTGACTCAATTGTTTACTACAATGAGACAGTCAATGACGTTCAGCTGTCCGTTGTCGAATTCATTGGCAGTGCCAGTTTTAACCGTGGACGCACTGCATTCGAATGCACACAGATCAAACACATCATTGAAACCGGCGCCACTGACTCGCCTGGTCCGTGCAGTGGCTTGCTGGCGCCCACCTCGCAGGCGGAGCCGCCGGCTGCCGCACCGACCACCGTACCAGCGCCGGACAATAACGGGAACTGATGGATACTCTGTCAGCCAGACACCTGGCCAAATCGTACAAAGGGCGGCAAGTAGTCCGCGATGTCTCGCTGAGCGTCAACAGCGGCCAGATCGTCGGCCTGCTGGGCCCCAACGGCGCAGGCAAGACCACCTGTTTTTATATGATTGTCGGCCTGGTCAAGGCTGACGCGGGCAATATACAGCTCAACGATACCGAACTTTCGGGCCTGCCGATCTATTCCCGGGCCCGCCTGGGGGTCGGCTATTTGCCACAGGACTCTTCGATCTTCCGCAATCTGAGCGTCGAAGACAATATCATGGCCATTCTGCAGACCCGCAAGGATCTGGACCCGGCCCAGCGCCAGGAGAAAATGGAGAGCCTGTTGCAGGAGTTCCATATCACCCACATACGCCACAACAAAGGCATGAGCCTGTCCGGCGGCGAACGCAGGCGCACCGAGATTGCCCGCGCGCTGGCCAATGATCCGCGCTTCATTCTGCTTGATGAACCGTTTGCCGGCGTCGATCCGATCTCCGTGAGCGACATCAAATCCATCATTGAGCACTTGAAAATGCGCGGCATCGGTGTTTTGCTGACCGACCATAACGTTCGGGAAACCCTGGATATCTGCGAAAAAGCTTATATCGTCAGTGAGGGCGGCATCATCGCCGAAGGCAGCGCCGAGCAGATTCTGGCCAACCAGAAAGTACGCGATGTCTATCTGGGCGAAAAATTCCGCATCTGACCGTGCCGGCATGCCCTGAATTTTCCTTGGTAAAAATATTGCAAAATCTTGCGCATGTCGGCATGATGCTTGCTAGTGCGGTGCTTGCCAAGAGCGCCCGCAGCCGGTGCCACACTGAGCTGCCGGCAAAGCAGCCGGCCAACAAACAGTTTCGCAACAAACGAGCAACAAAGATGTATCTGATGCCATGAAAATTTCGCTACAGCTAAAGCTTGGTCAACAGCTGACCATGACTCCACAGCTGCAGCAGGCAATCCGGCTTCTGCAGCTGTCCACTCTGGATCTTCAACAGGAAATTCATCAGGCGCTGGAGTCCAACCCCATGCTGGAGGTTGACGAATCCCAGGACGCCGATGGCAGTGACGCCAGCTTCGACAACGACAGCAGCGAGTCAAACTCCCAGTCGGACAGCGGCAAGGACAAGTCCAGCAATAACTCAGATGACACCGGTGACAGCTTCGCCGAACAGTCATCTTCCGATGCGTCTTACGAAGCCAGCGGCGACGAATCGCACTGGGAAGACAGTATCCCGGAGCAGCTGACTGTTGACACCAACTGGGATGACATCTATCAGAACAGCTACACCAGCGGCAGCCCGGCCCCGGACAATGATGAATTTGAGTCCCGTGATGCCGCCTCCGAATCGCTGCAGGACCACCTGCTCTGGCAGTTGAATCTGACCACCATGTCAGACACCGATCGGCTCATCGCCATGGCCATCATCGACGCAGTGGATGCCAACGGCCAGCTCAGCGCCAGTCTGGACTCCATTCTGGAGGGGCTGCAGGAGCATCTGGAGATTGAAGAAGACGAAGTGTTGGCGGTACTGCACCGGATCCAGCACTTTGACCCGGTGGGTGTGGCTGCCCGCGATTTATCCGAATGCCTGCTGATCCAGCTCAATCAGGTACCAGAGACAATGGTCAACGACGCCATTCGCAATGCGCGCACGCTGGTCAAGGACCACCTGCCTCTGCTGGGCAACCGCGACTATGCCCAGGTTATGCGCCTGACCCGACTCAAGGAACCCGAACTCCGTGATGCCATCGCCATCATCGAAAAGCTGGATCCGCGACCCGGCGCCGACATCGCGCCCTCCTCCGCTACCTACATTGTGCCGGATGTGTTTGTCACCAAGGACCCGCGCAGTGGCCGCTGGCGCGTTGAGCTGAACCCCGAAACGGCTCCCAAACTGCGCATCAATGCTGACTATGCCTCTCTGGTAAAACGCTCGGAGAACAGCACAGACAATAACTACCTGCGCGACAACCTGCAGGAAGCACGCTGGTTTCTGAAAAGCCTGCAGAGCCGCAACGAAACCCTGCTCAAGGTTGCCAGCCGCATAGTCGAGCACCAACAGGGTTTCCTGGAGAAAGGCGAAGAGGCCATGAAACCCCTGGTCCTGCATGACATCGCAGAAGCCGTGGAAATGCACGAATCAACCATTTCCCGGGTGACCACACAGAAGTACATGCACACACCGCGTGGTATCTTCGAACTTAAATATTTTTTCTCCAGCCATGTCAGCACGGCCGGTGGCGGGGAGTGTTCGTCCACGGCCATTCGTGCCCTGATCAAAAAGCTGGTGGTGGCGGAAAACCCACGTAAACCATTGAGCGACAGCAAAATCACGCAGTTGCTTGAAGAACAGGGTATCAACGTCGCCCGACGAACCATCGCCAAGTACCGGGAATCGTTGTCTATACCGCCGTCCAATGAGCGAAAACGACTGGTCTAGCGCATTGCCAGCGGCAGGCCAAGGTTCTAGAATGGCAGCCATCGGAAGATTAGGAAGCCCTGATGCAACTGAGCACAATTCTTAGCCCTGAACGCACCGTCTGTAATATGCCGGGTGTCAGTAAAAAACGTTTTCTGACATCCATCAGTGAACATATCGCAGAAAGCAGCAGCAGCCTGTCAGCAGACGCCATCTATAATGCCTTGTTGGCGCGCGAGCAACTGGGCAGCACGGGCATCGGCAATGGCATTGCCATACCTCATTGCCGGGTTCAGGAGTGCACGCAGATTATCGGCACACTGGTACAACTGGACGAAGGCATTGATTTTGATGCCATTGATTCGCAACAGGTGGATCTGCTGTTCGTGCTGATCGTGCCAGCTGAAGAAACCGACGAACACCTGCGTGTGCTGAGTGGCCTGGCGCGACTGTTCCACCAGGAAACGTTTTGTCAGGCACTGCGCGATGCCAGTAGTAGCGATGAGCTTTACCAGACGGCGATACGCTTCAGCGAGCAATCTCAAAGCTGAGCACCGTCAGGGCCCGGTCGTCGCAATCCGCTGACAGCAAAATCAAATCCAGACCTAATTAAGGCAGGCGAGCAATTGTGAGACTCCTGATCGTAAGCGGCCGCTCCGGTTCCGGCAAAAGCACCGCATTAAACATGCTGGAAGATCATGGCTACTACTGTATCGACAATCTGTCTCTTA
>CAJXPR010000079.1 GCA_913058135.1 uncultured Gammaproteobacteria bacterium | reverse complement strand
ACGAGATTTCTGCCTGTCTCGTGGGCTCGGAGATGTGTATAAGAGACAGTGCTTGCTCAGCGACTTGATCAGCTTCTGGGTAGACGCCAGCAGCTTGGGATCGGTGTCAAACTCCTTTTTAAGCTTGCCAACCGTCGTTGATACCGTGCCATAACGCTTCAGCTTGAACAGCCGGGCGATGGTCTGCAGTGTTGACGCGGACAGTTCCTGACACAGGTACATGGCGACCCAGCGCGGTACATTCTTGGAGCCCGGGCCGCGCGCAGCCTGGTAAATACTCTCCTCGGTTACCTTGAAGTGGGCCGCCACGGCGCTGACAATTTCCTTGCAGGCCGGCCGCCATTTAGCATTGGCACCACGCGATACACCACGGGGTTTGCTGGCGCTACGTTTGCTGCTGGCAAATTTACGGAATTTTTCGTCACCCATCACCGAGGACAGGTTCTTTTTGCCATAAAAGTGAGCCAGCTCGTCATCAACACCGGCTTTCACGTAGTCGGCATAACGCTGATAGCGGCGATTGGCCGGACCATCGATCTGGGCCAGAGCCTCATCCCTCACCAGCCAGCTTTGCGGCTTGACCTTGTTGGTGTAGGCCAGGTAGCTGGACCAGGCATTGCTGTCCAGGTCCTGCTTGCGAACGCCCAGATGGATATACCGGCTCAGTGGCAACAGGTAGGGATCCGGCTGCACCAGCACCGCCTTGTAACGGCCCCGGAACAACGAGCCCTCGCTCTTTTTCAGGCGCTGGTAATACTGCGTATACAGACCGTCGATCTGACGCATGAAGCGACTGAGGTTGCCTTCGGGTGTTTTCAATAGCAGATGATACTGGTCTTTCAGTAGCGAGTACGCGTGAACCTGCACGTTCAGGCGAAGGCAGGTCTCATCAAGAGCCTGGAGGAACGCCTCATAGTAGCGTGCGGAGGGGAATGCTTTTTGCCCTTCGACTGCAAAATTTGAGACGTGATAGTAAGCATCGGGATACTCGATTCGAAGTGGACGAGCCATGGGCGCAGTTCCTTGTTTTTTTTGTTATTAACGTGATGTTAATCTCGTATTAATTAGAGTTGACCCCACATCACGATCTATAGTGAACCAACTTTACGGCACAGGTCAATACAAACTTGTCAATCCGTCAGTTGCGTTTTGGTGGCGCGGTGGCCAGGGTAATTGCGCGCTTTGGCGCCGGCAGACCTTCCACACTAAGTGCCGGGTTATGCGGGTCCAGCCCATCGCGCAGCGACTGGAACGGCATCCAGTCAGTACGTCGCTGCTCATGGCTGTCGGTGGTGTTCACGTCCACGGTGCGCACATCGCGGTATCCGCAGCGTTTAAGCCAGCTTTCGGTGGTAGCGACTGACGGTAAAAACCAGACGTTCTTCATCTGGCAATAACGATCTTCCGGCATCAGAGCATAACCATCCGGTCCATCAACAACCAGAGATTCGAGCACCAGTTCGCCGCCTTCACGCAGGCAGCTTTGCAGCTGAAAGAGATGATCTATTGGCGAGCGGCGGTGGTACAACACGCCCATGGAAAACACCGTATCAAACAGCCCGGATTTGTCCGGAAACTGGTCCAGGGTGACGGGAAGCACAAAAACCGCCAGGTGCCGCAGATAATGTTGCATCAGGCGGTACTGAAAAAAATAGGCCGGATGTGGGTCTACACCCAGCACCAGCTCGGCGTTTTCACCAAGCATGCGGTAGCAGTGGTAACCATTGCCGCAGCCAACATCCAGCACGCGGCGGCCACTCAGTGGCTGAATATGCGGCAGCAGGCGATCCCATTTCATGTCCGATCGCCACTCGGTATCGATTTCGATACCAAAAAAAGACCACGGCCCCTTGCGCCAGGGCATAAAGGTGCGGGCGGCGGCTTCCAGCACTGCCCGCTGCTCCGATGTGCAATCCGCAGCGCTGCCTATACGCACCTGCGTGGCCAGGTCTATGCTGCCCGGCTGTATGGCCGGCAGTTCATCGAACATCGTGAGCCAGCGTTCGGTCAGCCCATGTCCGCGCGAATAAAGGTAGGCCTCACTGGCATAGTGACTGAGCGTTTCCAAAGGCGTGCCCTGCAACAGCTCATGCAGCCGCTCATCAGCCTCTGTATCGCGACCCCGCCACATCAGCGCACTGCAACCATGGACGCAAAATTGAAACATTGAAACCAGACATCACAGGACTGAAAACCAGCTTCCTGCAGACGTTTCTTGTGATCATTGATGGTCTCCGGTATCAACACATTTTCCAGTGCCGCGCGTTTCTGGCTGACCTCCAGTTCGGAATAGCCACGGGCCAGTTTGAACTCATGGTAAAGGTCGATAAACAGATCGTTCAGGGCGGGGGCGGGGAAGCGTATTTTCTCGGACAGAATCAGAATGCCGCCGGGGCGCAGTCCATCACTGATCTTCTGAATCAGGGCGGCGCGTTTGGCCGGGGCGATAAATTGCAGGGTAAAGTTGAGCACGACCACGGAGGCGTTGCTGATCCGGGTCTCGCAGACATCTTCACATACCACGTTGACGGGTAGCGCCGCCGACTCAGGCGCGGCCAGGGCTTTTTGCAGCCGGTTGACCATGGCCGGAGAATTGTCGATGGCAAACAGCTGGTAGTCCCGGTGCGGTATCTGGTGCGCCATGGCCAGGCTGGCGCCACCAAGCGAACAGCCCAGATCATAAATATTGGAACCAGGCTTCCCGTAACGCGCAGACAATACACCGATCATCGACAGAATGGTGGCATAGCCGGGCACGGACCGATTGATCATGTCAGTAAACACCGACGCGACTTTTTCATCGAAGACAAAATCCGACCTGGCCTGTGGGCTGGCAAATATATCGTCGTGCTGTTTGCCTGAGGCCGTCATGGTGCCGGCACTGCCTGGTGGCCAGCGTCGCGCAGTGCCTGGCGGATGCGACAGGCGGTGCCAAACTGAGCCTCTTCCTCACGCTCCTGCGCCAGGGCAAAATTCAGGTCACTGATGGCCGTGATGGGAACCAGGTGCAGATGGGTATGGCGCACCTCCAGTCCGGCGATCATCATGCCGACCTTTTCGCAGGGAAACAGGCTGCGCAGGGTTCGTGATAACACACTGGCGACGCGGAATACGTGAGCATTGAGCTCGGCATCCATGTCGTCCCAGTGATCGACTTCCCGGTGTGGTATGACCAGCAGATGACCATCCCTGATCGGTTTGATGGTCAGAATCGCGAAACAGCGGCCATCGTCCCAGAGCACATGGCCGGGTAGCTCGCCGTGACGGATTCGGGTAAACAGGCTGCTCATGATGTGGGCCCTTGCTTGCGGATGGGCGCCCGGCGCGGGGCGTGCAGGGCGCTATTATGCGTGAATTCGTGTTACAGTCCAACCGCCCGGGACCTGCCACGCCAAGGCGCGCTGGCGGACATGCCGGGCAACATGATCTGAACGTCCGGAAGCTGACCCGTGTTTGATTTTATGCTCAAGCAGCAACCTCAAACTGATGAGGAAACCCTGACCGTGGCCGGGCTGCCGCTGCCCTGCCAGCTGGTGCGCAGCCGCCGCAAAAGCCTCGCCGTGCATGTGCGTCACGATCGCATCGAGGTGCGGGCCCCGTTGCGGATCGCCCGCCGGGAAATCCTGCAATTTCTGTCCAGACATCAGGCCTGGGTGTGCCGCAAACACCAGGAAAAGGTCCAGCGCGCGGCCGAACACCTGTCGTTGGTTGATGGTAGCGAGATTCTGTACAAGGCACGCAGCCTGACAGTGCGCCTGCAAAAAGCGTCACGCAGCGGAGTGGCAGTCAGCGACCGCGAGCTGACCATTCATGGTCCTGATCTGGCTCCCGACAAAGTGGTCGCCATCTTCAAGGGCTGGTTGCAGGCGCAGGCCAAAGCCTGGCTGCCGGCGCGCACCCGCGCGCTGGCCGAGCACCTGGGGGTGGGGACAAAACTCACGGATGTGGTATTTCGCAAGACCAAAAGCAAATGGGGACACTGCACAGCGCAGGGACGTATCCAGTACAACTGGCTGATCATGCTGGCGCCTGATGGCGTCATCGACTACATGATCTGCCACGAAGTCTGTCATCTGCTGCACATGAATCATTCACCGGCCTATTGGCAGGCAGTGGCTGGTGTCTGTCCGGACTACAAGCGCTATGTCGGCTGGCTCAAGCGCCATGAGCATCGGTTGTGGTTCTGAGACCTGCACGGCAGCCGCCGCAGCTCAAACCACCGGCAACAGGCGCTTGCGTTGCAACAGCGTGATACCTAACCCTGCCGCCAGGAAGCCTGCGCAGACAGCTATCAACACGACCTGGCTGAAGCCATACAGACCACCTGCCGGTGTCACCAGCGCCAGACCGGCAATGGACACGCAGCCCCGTGACACCAGCCCCAGCTTGTCTTCACCGATGCGGCCAAAGCCCAGCAGGTAACCCTGCAGACCGGCCGAAATGAACGCCACGCCAACCAGGGCAGTGCCGACATTCTGTGCGATGGCGGCAAACTCACCCTGCAACAGCAGCGCGGGGTTGAGGACAAAGAAAAACGGAATGAAATAGATGATCGCCCCCAGGCGCATGGCTTCCCAGCCTGCGCGCATGGCCGATACCTGGGCCACGCTGGCGGCCGCGAACGCTGCCAGTGCCACCGGTGGGGTAATGAAGCTGAGCATGCCCCAGTACATGATGAACATGTGTGAGGCCAGCGGATCCAGGCCGGCATTGATCAGTGCCGGTGCCAGTACGATGGCCAGGAAGATGTAAGCGGCCGTTACCGTCATGCCAATGCCCAGCACAAAACTGGTCAGGGCGCCCATGATCAGCAGCACCAGCACATTGTCGCCGGCCAGATACACCAGGTCGTTGGCCAGGGTGCCGGCCATGCCGGTCACCGCCAGTGAGCCGACGATCAGACCAATGGCGGCCAGGATACCGGCCAGCTCGGCCATCAGCCGGCCCATGGCAGCGACCATCAGCAGAAACTTGTCCAGGTTCATCTTGTGCATGGTGAACTGGTTGATGATCAGCAGGGCTGCCGTGGCGATAAACGGCGCCGTTGCCTCACGCTGCATGTACACCAGCATCACGGTCAGCACCACAAACACCGCAATAAAATACCAGCCTTCCTTGAATACCTTGCCCAGGCTGGGCAATTCGTCCTTGGGTAAGCCCTGCAGCTTGTTGCGCGCTGCATAGGCATCAATCTGCATGAACAGGCCATAGAAATACAGCAGGGAGGGCACGATCGCGGCAATGGCCACGGTGACATAACTCACGCCCAGAAAGCTGGCCATCACGAAGGCCGTGGCGCCCATAATGGGGGGCATCAGCACGCCGCCGGTGGATGCACAGGCCTCAACGCCTGCCGCATAACCGCGGGAGAAACCGGTGCGGCGCATGGCGGGAATGGACAGCGGGCCGGTGGTCAGTACGTTGGTGATGGGACCACCACTCATGGAGCCCATCAGGCCACTGGAGAATATCGCCACCTTGGCTGCGCCACCACGCTTGTGACCCAGCAGGGCAAAAGCAAAATTGATAAAGAAGGGACCGCCGCCGGTGTACTGAAGTGCTACCCCGAACAGAATAAAGCCGAATACCAGCATCGCGAAGGAGTTGAGCGCCACACCAAACAGGCTTTCCTCACCCAGCACGTGGAAAATCGCCACATCATGAATGGGCATGCCGATGCCGGCTATGACATCGGGCATACGATCTGCGTAGGTCGGGTACAGCGATAACACCAGCACAATAAAAAATATCGGCCAGCCACCGGCGCGCCGTCCGGCCTCCAGGATGATGGCCCAGGTGATCAGGGCCAGCACAATACCTTCAAAGGGCGCTGCATATTCCCAGGCGTCCAGAATGATACGTTCGGCATTCCAGGCGAAATAGGAAAAGATGACGGCAATAGCGGCCATGATGACCTTGTCGTACCAGGGCACAAAATTCAGATTGTTTTTGTGTGACGGAAAGGTAATGAACACCATGATCAGCATCAGGCCGGTGATCAGGTACAGGTAACGGCCGTCAAGCATGGTGAAATCAACAAAAAAACCCAGGGCGAAGATCTGGTTGATAGCCAGCATTGTCGCCAGTGCTGTCAACGTCGCCATTACGACCCGCCAGTTTTTGGTGAGTTCGCGGTAGCGCCCGATCGCGGGCAGCTCGGTGTCATCGTCCTTGGGTGGCTTGATCGGTGGAATAATACTGTTACTCATGGGCAGTCATCTTGTTATGAAATTTTTGATTGATGATGGCGGGCGCTACTGGGTTTCGGCGAGCGTAACCATGCCCAGTTCAGCCAGTCGCTGTTCGCGGAATGCCAGCCAGCCAGCTTCGAACTCGCTTCGGTCTTCCGGGGCAGAAACGTTATAGTCCTGCCAGGCTTCCATCAGCACCCGCTGGCGGTTCAGGTTGTCCTGCTGTTTGGCTTCGGCTTCCGGCGTCCAGATGCCGATTTCCCTGAAGTAGGCGATGGCGCCTTCGTGGTAGGGAATAAAGGCGTTCTCCAGCTGCTGACCGTTGATGCGCCAACCATTGGCACCCGGCGCTGAATTCTTGTATTCATCGTAATGCAGGGCGATGACCTTGGTCATGCCATAAACCATGTCGGTGTCCGCATCGTCCATGGCCACCAGCAGCGGGTAGGCGGATGTGAACACTTCGATGCCTTCATCCTCATCAATGGCCGGTCCCTCGGTAGCAACGTGTGGCACGTACCAGGGCAGGCGGTCGCGGACCCGCTGCACGGCCTCCGCATCTTCGGGCGGAAACTCCACCCAGTACAGTCCGCGCGGCGAGGTTTCCAGACGCAGGAAGGGGGGCGAGTTGCAGGCACCGCCGGCGACATCGGCGCGATTATTGATGACAGCGTCTATGGACGCGTTATAGCCGCCCACTTCGACCATTTCCACGTCATCCCAGGTCAGGTTGGCATAAGATAACAGGGCAGTCAGGGCGTTGTTCAGCGATGGCGCGCCCTGTACCCAGGTGACGCGTTTGCCGCGGACATCTTCAACTTCGCGAATGTCGGCATCAGCCGCTGTGGCCAGGCTGAACGAACAGCTGGTGGAAAAATTGGACAGCACCGCGCGGATAGGCTGTGGGCCCCAGATACGGGATGCAAAGTTGAGAATACCTTCCTGGGCATAGACCGCCTCGGAGCCGCCAGCGGACATGTGTACCCGACCCGCGTTCAGCGTCGCCAGCCGCGAGACATCATTGCGGCCCGGTACCACACGCAGGTTGACGCCGTACTGCCGTTGCAGAATATTGCCGATGGCGACCGCCTGGCTGTAGCCGCCGGTGCCGGTCGGATACGCCGACCAGGCCACGGTGCGGGGCATGTTGAGCTGACCGGCCAGCGGATTCTCCGGCAGTTCCTCGACGCCGCAGGCGGCCAGCACAGCGGCGGACAACGCCACAATGCCTGCCTTCACGAGGCCGCGGGCGCGGCTTGGGACCAGTGTGTGCATCTGTTGTAGGACTCCTGATGGGACGGACGCAGCCAGGATTCACCGGCGATACCTGCCCGGTGATTGTTATTGTCAGGCTGAATACTTAACGCCGAAGAATAACGTAGCTGCCTGGCCATTGCCAGAAGAGCGGACAACCGTTCGTCTAATCAATCAGGGCGGGTGACGCAGGCAGCGTTGCCAACGGCAGCTCCCCATAGCGGTTTTTACCCGAACCACCGTCCGCGCCGGCGTCATAGACATAACCGTAAACCGGTCCGGCGCCCGCCGATTTGATTCGCGCGCCGCGCACCCACTGGCCGTTGATGCCATCAACCTGAAGCGTGGCCGGTTGCCAGTTGCCGGCATCGTCACTGAAGGTGTGGTACAGGTGGCGGCTGTTGTCATCAATGAACAGCACATGCACGCGGTTCCCGTCTGCAATGGCGTCGGCGCCGGTCTGATCCGAGTCGACGGCGTTCTGCACAACCCGGCGGTCAGTCACCGTGACAGCCGCGCTTAATGTGCTGTCGGCGCTGACACGGCGCTCCTTCAGTGTGCCCTCAGCGACACGAAAGATGATGCTGACGGTATTGCTCTCCGGTAAAAACACCAGCGGCAAGATAGAGGCAACATCCCCGGATTCACGACCCAGATCGTCGCTGATCTGCTGCCGCGGCGTCAGGCTGCCATCGGGCAGAATGCGCCGGTACCAGGCACTGCCGTCATCGCTGGTGTACGCCAGATGGACAATGTCCT
The DNA here is from genome assembly GCA_913058135.1 of uncultured Gammaproteobacteria bacterium. Taxonomy (GTDB): domain Bacteria; phylum Pseudomonadota; class Gammaproteobacteria; order Pseudomonadales; family Pseudohongiellaceae; genus Pseudohongiella. Next base: position 10,003 of record CAJXPR010000079.1, on the reverse strand, counting down.
CATGGCCAGCCACCAGCGCGGGGCCAGACAGATTTTGGGGCTGGCTGGCATCAACGGTAATGGCCTCACCCCAGACACCTTCGGGCGAACGTATCCGGACGTGAATCTTTTCTGTACTGCCGTAGACACCTACCAGACTGCCGTCGCTGCGCGCGGCAATATCTGCCACCTGTGTTGGCGGCTCTTGTGGCGACGCCAGCCATTCATCCTGTATCGCCCAGGTGTCGGGCTGGTCCTCATGATCACTGGTACGAAAGGCATGCAGGAACACGTCATCGGAGGTCTGGTGCAGCATGTAAATGGTGTCTTCGGCCATAACGGCGGCAAACCCCTCCAGGTCACCGGTGGCCGGCCGGTTGTCACCGTCAATCTCCCGCCAGCTCTGGCCACCGTCAACAGATTTGACGGTTATCAGCATATTGTCAGTCTCTGCCGGCTCCATCAGGAAATACAAATCGCCGTTGCTGGCTTCAAACGGGCCGATCCTGGCCGGGGTTTCGACAAAAACGCCGCCCAGATGACGCGGCGGGACAGACACAGTCACCATCGCGGGTGTGCCGGCCGTCACCACATCGCCCTGCTCGGTGACCATACGGAACACATAGGTATCGGCGTTCTCATTGGTCTCGGCGCCGTCGGCAAAACGGCGAATCACCAGTGGCCATTCCCATTCACTGTGGCCGCTGCTCTGCGCCCAGGGAGGCGTTCTGTGTGTGAAGCTGACGCCGGCACCCCCGCTAAAATCCGAGGTGGCGCCAGCCAGCAGGTCAGTGGTGGGGGCACCATGATCGAAGCTGTCACTGGCGATGATGCTGATGCGGGGTGAGCGCGGCTGGCCCTCAATGACGGCATTGGCGAAATCCGCGGTTGCGCCGGCCGGCACTGTAAGGCCCATGACCGAGGCGGGGATGACCTCATCAAAGTCCGCAGTCATGACCAGGGTGTCATCACCGTACTCGAGCGTGGCCTGGCGACCATCAATCAGCACCTTCAGTTCGACCCAGCGATCGGTGGCGATGGCGGTTGTGGCGTCGGCGATCGGCGTTGCCGCGCCGTTGACGATTCGCTCAAAACGGACCGAGCCCTCAGCGCCAAGCGTTACCTGACTGTAGTTCTGCGTATCGATCACGCCAAACACCAGGCCGGCGCCACTGCTCGCGCCGGCGGGCAAGCGTATATCAACCGAAAATTCCACCGCGTCCCAAAGATTTTCGTAGTTGCCAATGGCGGTAACGGATTGTTCACCGGCCGTGAGGCGCAGGAAGCTGCGCTCCTCGTCGCGCCTGACGGTGGCGGACGCGGCACTGCCCTCTGCAAACTGCCAGGTCGCAGCCGGGTCGGCGGTCAGATCCGGGATCAGCACCTTGGCCGGCTGCGGGAAGTTTTCTGCCGGCATGGCCTGCCAGTGGCCGCCGTTGCGCTGATATTCGAGTTGATAGCGTCGGGGCTGAAGCTGTGCGTCACCGGCAGCTTCCACTTCGATCCGTAACCGGAAAGGTTCGTCAGTAAACACTGTCGCAGCGTCGTTGAGTCCTGCTGCCCAGCCGCTGTCAGCATTCAGCGCTGCGGAAAAATCCCGGCGCAGACGAAACGCGGTCTGCTGATCGGTGTCTGTGGCACCGGGAGAATCAATGCCCGGCGATGAGGGTGAACGTGAATCGCAGGCAGTGATCAATGTGGCCAGACAGCAGGTCACGAACAGAAGAGGTGCAGTACGGATCATGGCGGGGTTTCCCGTAAACGGAGATTAAACCGGTGATCCTGACATATGCTTGTTACATCATCGTGACAACCCGGAGGGCCGGTACTCGAAGACCAGATCCCAGACGCCATGGCCAAGCCGGTGACCGCGGCGCTCGAATTTGGTTTCCGGCCGACCGGTGTCGTGTGCATAGGCACCCGCGCCGGCGGTGTTGGTCAGCGCCGCCGCAGCGCTCATCACTTCCATCATGTGTTCGGCATAAGGCTGCCAGTCGGTAGCCAGATGGATAGTGCCACCTGGCACAAGCTTGGTGGTCAGGTCGGCGATAAAAGCGGGTTGCACGAGTCTACGCTTGTTGTGTTTTTTCTTGTGCCAGGGATCGGGGAAAAAAATCTGCACGGTATTCAGCGAATGATCGGCGATACAACGCGCCAGTATTTCCACCGCATCATGGCAATAAATACGCAGATTGGTCAGGCCCAGGCGCTCGATGTGCCCCAGCAGTTTGCCCACACCGGGCCGGTGTACTTCGATGCCGATAAAGTCCTTCTCCGGACTGGCGGCAGCCATCTCGGCCAGCGAATCACCCATGCCGAAGCCGATTTCCAGTACCAGCGGCGCCTGTCTGCCAAACAGGGCTTCGGTGTCCAACATGCTGGTGGTGTCATCTATCACATAATGTGACCAGTATTTTTCCAGCGCCTCTTTTTGTGAGGCGGTCTGGCGCCCGGCGCGAATGACAAAGCTGCGCAGAGGCCGGTGATGTTCAGTACCGGTTTTCTTGTCACCGGTATCCTGCTCGGAAGTGCTCATGGGAAATCCGCTATCAGAAAAAAGTGCCGTCGATGGGTGATGACGCACTGGCGTACAACTTGCGCGGCATGCGGCCGGCCAGCCAGGCTTCACGGCCACTGACTACCGCCTTCTGCATGGCCGACGCCATCAGTATCGGGTCGCCCGCTTCAGCGATCGCGGTGTTCATCAACACACCGTCACACCCCAGTTCCATGGCAATGGTGGCGTCCGATGCGGTGCCGACACCGGCATCAACAATAATGGGGACGGATGCATTTTCCAGGATCATGCGGATATTGTAGGGGTTGCGAATGCCCAGCCCGGAGCCGATGGGCGCGCCCAGCGGCATCACGGCGATGCAGCCGATTTCTTCCAGGCGCTTGGCGATCAAGGGATCATCACTGGTGTAAACCATGACATCAAAGCCGTCGGCAACCAGCTGCTCTGCGGCCACCAGCGTCTCGGTCACATTTGGGTACAGCGTTTTCTGGTCGCCGAGCACTTCCAGTTTGACCAGCTTGTGGCCATCCAGCAGCTCACGTGCCATGCGACAGGTGCGCACGGCATCGGCGGCGTTATAGCAGCCGGCGGTGTTAGGCAGGAAGGTATATTTTTCCGGCGAGATCACATCCAGCAAACTGGGTTCACCCTTGTGCTGGCCCAGATTCACCCGGCGGATGGCAACCGTGATCATTTCCGCGCCGCTGGCTTCCAGTGCCGCCAGGTTTTGCTGAAAGTCGGCATACTTGCCGCTGCCAATGATCAGCCGCGACTGATAGGTTTTACCGGCCAGCACCAGGGGCTTGTCCTGACTTTGCCTGGTGTTTTGCGTACGGGTGTTTTGCATAAGTGTCATCTCGAGCGTTGGTCGTTAAGGGCTGGTGCGGGCCGGGGTCAGCCGCCACCAATGGCGTGTACAATTTCGACACGATCGCCGTCATTGAGCAGGTGTTGCTGATGCAGACTGCGCGGCACAATGTCCGCGTTCACTTCCACGGCCACCCGACCCTGCGTCATTTCCAGTCGTGCCAGAAGCTCCTGAACAGTGCTCTGTTCGGCCAGCTCCATGGCTTCTCCATTTACCAGTATTTTCATGGGTCGTTCCTCGCCAGTGGCCGGCGCTTACAGGGTTCGCCCGGCCAGCATGGCAATCGCCAGCAGCGCCCAGCCGGTCAGAAAGGCAACGCCACCGATCGGGGTGATGGCACCGAGCCAGCGGATGCCGCTCAGGCTCAACACATACAGGCTACCGGAGAAAATCACGATACCGACCACAAATGCCCAGCCGCTGGCGCGCAACAGCGCGGAGTCGCTCAGTTGCATGGCCACCAGGCCGACACCGAACAGGGCCAGCGCATGGTACATCTGATACTGCACACCGGTCTGGAAGATCGCGAGCAGGTCTTCCGGCAAACGGTTCTTCAGGCCGTGCGCCGCAAAGGCACCCAGGCCTACAGCGATAAACCCATTGATGGCAGCAAGGGCGATAAACAGACTGGGCATGATGGCACTCCGGCAGTGTCTGGAAACAGGTGTTGTATTAAAACAAAAAAGCCGCTGTCATTAGCAGCGGCTTCCGAATGGCGCGCAAACAAAAACTGCAAGACAGGGCGCTGAGTTACGCTACCATGGCGCCGCGTACTTTGTTCATTGCGTTCTTTTCCAGCTGACGAATACGCTCGGCCGACACATTGTATTTGGCGGCCAGGTCATGCAGCGTCGCTTTTTGATCTGACAGCCAGCGGCTGGTGATGATGTCGCGGCTGCGCTCATCCAGTTCGTTCATGGCCAGGTACAGATTGCTGTTCTGCTCTTCTTCCCACTGGCTTTCTTCGATGTCGAGCGCCATGTCAGAGCTGTCGTCCTGCAGGTAATACGCAGGTGCCTTGTAGGCCTCATCATCGTCTGCTTCGGACGCCGCATCAAAAGCCGTGTCATAGGAACTCATGCGGCCTTCCATCTGGCGCACGACCGTGGCATCCACGCCCAGATCATCGGCGACCGCCTGTGCTTCGTCATTGCTCAACCAGCCCAGGCGTTTTTTCGAACTGCGCAGGTTGAAGAACAGTTTGCGCTGGGCCTTGGTGGTGGCAATTTTCACGATGCGCCAGTTGCGCAGGATGAATTCGTGCATTTCCGCCTTGATCCAGTGCACGGCAAAAGAAACCAGGCGCACACCCATTTCCGGATTGAAGCGTTTGACGGCCTTCATCAGGCCCACATTGCCTTCCTGGATCAGGTCTGCCTGGGACAGGCCGTAACCCGAGTAGCTGCGGGCCATGTGCACAACAAAGCGCAGGTGCGCGAGCACCAGCTGATGGGCAGCTTCCAGATTTTCTTCATAATAATACTGATTTGCCAGCTCCAGCTCCTGCTCGGCGGTCAATACAGGAATGCTGTTGACTGACGTCACATAGGCAGATAGATCGCGACCCGGTACGGCCGGGCCGACTAGTTGCAAACTCTTGGCTGTAGTCATATTTCCTATGCTCATAATGTTTCTGAGTACGTCCCGATGTGCAATAGATTGAATCTGCAATCGTTCTACGTCTATAACAGTCTTTAACTTTAACAACGGGTGCCCTGCGTATATGATCGGGCACCTAAACGACCTTATTCTAACACTTTTTCTTGCACGAGTGATTATCTGATGTTCAGTTCTAAAGATTTCAAGGGCCATGTTGCCCGAAAGCCAGGTTTTTTTGCATTTTCGGTGTCCAGCACCACTTTCTCTGGCAGAGCACTGGCGCTAGCAGCCCTGGCCGTGCTGCTGAGTCACTGCTCACCTTCTCAGGATACGCCAGCACAGCAAAGCGCTCAAGTGCCGGTGAACGAGACCACCGAACTGGGCCTGGGCGTCGATCTGGATAATATGGATCGCAGCGTTCGGCCGCAGGATGACTTCTTTGAATACGTCAATGGTGGCTGGGTCGAGCAGAATCCCATACCGGCGGACCGCTCACGCTGGGGCAGTTTCGACGAGTTACGCGAGGCTGCTGAAGCCGATGTGCTGGCGATACTGCAGGAAGCTGCAGCGGATGACGCGGAAACGGGCACCCTGACGCAAAAAATTGGTGATATGTATACCGCTTTTATGGCTGCCGATGCCATCGAAGCTCAGGGCGTTGCGCCACTGGCTGATGATCTGGCGCAAATCGACGCACTCGCCAGCCACGAGCAGCTCCTGGCGTATTGGGCGGGCGCCGCTGAACACAGCCGTATGGCACCATTCCGTTACAGCATCAGCCAGGATCAGGGGCAGTCTGACCAGTACATTACCACCATGGGGCAGTCCGGGCTGGGCCTGCCTGATCGTGACTATTACGTCAGCGACAGTGAGCGTTATGAAACCATACGCGAGCAGTATGTGGCGCATATCAGCCGGATGTTCGAGCTGGCGGGGATGCTGAGCGGCGATGAAGCGCTGGCCGCTGCCAACCGGGTTTATGAGGTGGAGCGTCGCATTGCCCTGGGACACTGGACGCGGGTGCAGAACCGCGATCGCACGGCGACCTACAATCGCGTGACGCCGGAGGAGCTGGCGACGCTGGCGCCGGACCTGAACTGGGCCAGCTATCTGGATGATGCCGGTCTGTCCGGCATTGATGCGCTGGTGGTGCGCCAGCCCCCTTACCTTCAGCATGTTGCCAGTTTTTATCGCGACATTGATGTTGCCGACTGGCAGGACTATCAACGCTACCACCTGCTGCGGATGTCGGCTCCGTATCTGTCGTCAGCCTTTGTTGACGAGCACTTCGATTTCTTTGGCCGGACGCTCAGTGGTCAGCCGGAGATGCGCAGCCGGGAAATGCGCGCGGTCAATGCCGTTGATTCGGTGCTCGGTTTCGCGGTCGGCCAACTGTACGTCGAGCGGCATTTTCAGGCCGAGGCACGCGAACGCATGGATGCTCTGGTGCGCAATCTGCTGGCGGCATTCGAAGTCGCCATCGACAACCTCGCCTGGATGACACCGGAAACCAAGGTCGAAGCACAGGCCAAACTGGCGCGCCTCAACACCAAGATTGCCTACCCTGACCAATGGCGTGACTATGACTGCCTGCAAATCAGCGCCGACGACCTGATCGGCAATATGACGCGGGCCAACCGCTGTGAATACCAACGCATGATGGCGCGTCTGGACCAGCCGGTGGATCGCGAAGAATGGTTTATGACGCCGCAGACAGTCAATGCTTACTACAGTTCCACCATGAACGAAATCGTATTTCCCGCCGCCATCCTGCAGCCGCCCTTCTTCGATGTCGAGGCTGATGACGCCATCAATTACGGTGCCATTGGCGCGGTTATCGGGCACGAAATTACCCACGCGTTTGACGATCAGGGGCGACGCTCGGACGGAGAGGGCAACCTGCGTGACTGGTGGGCGGACCTTGACGAGCAGCAGTTCCGTGAACGCGCCGACCTGATGGTGGCCCAGTTTGATGCTTACGAACCGATCGAGGGCATGAATATTCAGGGGGCGCTGGCACTGGGCGAGAACATTGCTGACCTGGGTGGCCTGAATGTGTCTTACCAGGCCTGGCAGCGCAGCCTGCAGGGTGAACCGTCACCGGTCATTGAAGGATTTACCGGTGCCCAGCGCTTCTTCATGGGTTGGGGACAGATCTGGCGGATAGCCTTCCGGGATGAAGCCCTGCGCCAGCAGCTGATCACCGGCCCGCATGCGCCCGGCCAGTACCGGGTGCGTGGTGCCCTGTCGAACATGCCGGAGTTTTATGAAGCGTTTGATGTGACCGAAGGCGACGGCATGTACCGTGAACCGGAAGAGCGCGTCAAAATCTGGTGAAGTGACGCGACACCGACAGGCGGGCGCCCAGCCAGCCCAGTGCGGCACTGCCACCGAGCAGTGTGATGCTGGCGGCGGCGCCCATACCCTGCACCTGATACTGGTTACCGTAGTAGGTCAGCAGCTCTGCGCCCGGTCCACCCAGCAACAGCATCAGCAGGCCCAGCAGCAGCCAGGCCAGTGCGCCGCCCAGCAGACCGTACCAGAGACCGGTATACAGAAAGGGACGCGCGATGAAGGCGCGGGTAGCACCGATCAGGTTCATCACCCGGATCTCTGCCTCGCGACTGGCGATGCTGGTGCGGATAGTGTTGCCAGTAATAAACAGCACGGCCAGTGACAGCACCACGATCAGGGCGACCACCGCGCGCCGGGTCAGGCTCAGGAAACTGTCCAGGCGCTGTAGCCACAGTTGATCCATCTGCACAAAATCCACAGCAGGTTCGTCGCGGAGCAGGTCCTGCACCTGCACGGCTGTCTCATAACGAGTATCAGCCAGCTGGACGACCAGGCTTGCGGGCAGCGGATTTTGCGCCAGAGACTCGACCACGTCGCCCAGCCCCGACCATTCAGCAAAATCGGCAGCGGCCTGCTCAGGAGAAATATAGCGGACAGTATCCACCCGCTCATGTGCCTCTACACGCTGCCGGAGGTCGTCAACTGCGCTGTCATTCACCTCTGCCCGCAAATAGGCCGTCACCTGGTTCGCCTGCGCCAGACTGCTGTCAAACTGACTCAGGTTTTTCCCGGTCACGTACAGCAGCGCGGGCAGTAGCAGCGCGATGGCTATCACGGTCAGTGTCATTGCCGAACTGGCAGGTTGCTGCCACAGGCGATGCAGTGCGTCCACCGCGCAATCGCGGTGCAGCACCAGCCAGGCGCTCAGACGCTGGCGTGCGGGCTGCGATGTTCGGCTATTGCCGGCGCGATTGCCCCTGGTGTTAACCTTGGCGGTCATGAGGAGGTGCCCCTGCGGCTGGGCTGGTGCTCGTCCTTGATCAACCGGCCCTGCTCCAGCGTCAGCATGCGATGTTTCAACCGTGTGATCAATGACAGGTCGTGGCTGGCGATCAGCATGCACACACCGACCTGGTTGAACTGTTCGAACAGCACCATGATCTCGGCTGCCAGTTCGGGGTCCAGGTTGCCGGTCGGTTCATCGGCCAGCAGGATCTGGGGGCGATTGACGACCGCACGGGCGATGCCCACGCGCTGCTGTTCTCCGCCGGACAGCGTAATCGGGTTCAGCTTTTCCTTGTCCAGAAGCCCGACCTTGTCCAGTGCTGCGCGCACCCGGCGGGCAGCCTCATGTCTGTCGTAACCTTCTATCTGCAGTGGCAACATCACATTGTCAAACACACTGCGGTCAAATAGCAGCTGGTGATCCTGAAATACCACGCCAATGCGGCGGCGATAATAAGGCACCTGGCGCTGGGGCAGGCGATTGATATTGCGACCGCTGACCAGAATCTGACCCTGGTTCAGGTCTTCAGTGAGCATGATCAGTTTCAGCAGTGTGCTTTTGCCTGCACCCGAGCGCCCGGTGAGGAAGGCCATTTCGCCTTTTTCCAGTTCAAAGGACACCTGTTTCAGGGCTTCGTGCCCACCGGGGTAACGCTTGCTGACGTCGTCGAAGCGGATCATGGAGTGGGTGATCGCTCCACATCAAACAGCGCGGCGACAAACTGGTCAGCATCAAAGGGGCGCAGATCTTCAGCCTGCTCACCGACACCAATAAAGCGGATGGGCAACTTCATGGCATGGGCAATCGCAAATACCATGCCGCCTTTGGCAGTTCCGTCCAGCTTGGTCAGGCACAGGCCGGTCAGGTTGACCGAGTCATTGAAACTTTTGGCCTGGCTCAGCGCATTCTGTCCCGTCGTGGCGTCCAGCACCAGCATGACTTCGTGCGGCAATTGTGCGTCCTGCTTTTTCAGCACACGAACAATCTTTTCCAGCTCCTGCATCAGATTGGCCTTGTTATGCAGACGGCCAGCGGTATCCGCAATCAGCACGTCGACACCGCGCGCTTTGGCGGCCTGGTAGGCATCAAAAATCACCGAGGCGCTGTCGGAACCGGTGGCCTGTGCGATCACCGGCACCTGGTTACGCTCCCCCCAGGTCTGCAGCTGTTCCACGGCAGCTGCGCGAAAAGTGTCGCCAGCGGCGAGCATGACTTTGCGGTCCTGCTGCTGAAAGCGTCGCGCCAGTTTGCCGATGGTTGTGGTTTTGCCCACACCGTTAACGCCAACCACCAGAATGACATAGGGCTTGATGTCACGCGGAATCTCCAGTGGTGCAGTGCAGGGCGCCAGCAGTTCACGCAGTTCGCTTTGCAGCTGGGCCAGCAGCGCATCGCCGTCGTTAAGCTGTTTGCGCTTCACCTTGGCGGTCAGTGCGGCGATTACCCGGTCGGTCGCCTCAATGCCCAGGTCTGCTGTCAGCAGCTGCATCTCGATATCGTCGAGCAGTGCGGCATCAATGGTCTTGCGCCCGCCCACTAACGCGCCCAGGCCCTCGGCCAGGTTGCTGCGGGTGCGGCTCAGACCCTGTTTAAGCCGGCTGAAAAAGCCACCGGTAGCGGCGGTGGCTTCATCGTCAGTGGCCGGCTCCGCAGTGGGTGTCGTCTCCGCAATCGGTTCGGGTACCGTCTCGGGACCGGTTTCGGGAGGGGACCTGTCTCTTATACACATCTGACGCCT
>CAJXPR010000078.1 GCA_913058135.1 uncultured Gammaproteobacteria bacterium | reverse complement strand
ATCTACACAGAGTAGATCGTCGGCAGCGTCAGATGTGTATAAGAGACAGCCATAGTACTATGGTACAGGTCACAAGCAGGTGGACTTGGGGTATGGTGGCGACCGAGTAATAAAAATTCCAAGGGGAGCTCGTCTAATGAAACACACCAAATTCAGATATTCTACCTGCGCAATGGCAGTGTCGGCCGCTATGGGTGGTTTTGCATTCCCCGCGCTGGCGCAGGATGCCGCACAGGAAAACCGGCAGCCTGAAGGCCGCATTCTTGAAAGCATCGAAGTGACCGCGCGCCGCACCGTGGAGAACATGCAGCAGGTGCCACTGGCAGTCACCTCGCTGGGGGCCGATGATATAGAAAATCGCGGTCTGGAGACCATCCTTGAAGTCCAACAGTTTTCACCCAACACCACCCTTCAGGAAAGCCGGGCCACCAACTCCACACTGACCGCATTCATCCGCGGCGTGGGTCAGGAAGATCCGCTGTGGGGCTACGAGTCAGGTGTGGGAATTTACATTGACGACGTTTATATCGCCCGGCCACAAGGCGCCGTGCTGGATATTCTCAATGTTCAGCGGGTTGAGGTACTGCGCGGGCCGCAGGGCACGCTGTACGGCAAGAACACCGTCGGCGGTGCACTCAAATATGTCACCCAGCGCATGACCGGTGAATCCGAGCTGGCAGCCACGGTCACCGCCGGCACGCATGGGCAGCGTGATCTCAAGCTGGTCGGGCAGGTACCGGTAACGGATGAGTTATATCTGGGTTTTGGCTTCGCCAACCTGACCCGTGACGGGTTTGGCAAATTCCTGATCAGCGATCTGCCTGGTCAGGATCTGGAGAATTACAACAAGGATCTGCAGGCGTATCGGCTGACAGCTGAATACACGCCCGTGGACAATCTGTTCATCCAGCTGGGTTATGACAAGACGGAAGATACGTCAAACTCCAAAGGCGGCTACCGACTGCTGCCGAGTCTGCTGACCAATGCCGCGCCGGTCCCGGACAGTATCTACGATTCCTATACCAGCCTGCCCACTGAAAACAGAGTGGAAACCGAAGGTGTGAACCTGACCGTGCAGTGGGACGTCAATAATTCCACTACACTGAAATCCATCACTTCGCAGCGGGAAAACTACTCGCCGGTGAACATCGATTTTGACAACACGCCGCTGCGTATATTTGATGTGCCTGCTATTTACGAAGATGAATGGTTCACCCAGGAGTTCCAGCTCAATTACCGTGCTGACAATTTCAACGTGGTCTCGGGTCTCTATTATTTCGACTCGGAATCATGTGGTGTGTTTGACGCCATTCTGGAAGAGCTGGGCAAGTCACTGGGCGCGCCGGGTCTGACCCGTGAAGTTTCGGGCTGCAGCAACAGCAAAAGCACAGCAGTATACGCCGACGGTACCTATCGCCTGAACGATCAGTGGAGTATCAGCGGTGGTATTCGTTATACCAAGGACGAAAAGGATTCTGTGGTGCGCAACGGTCTGATCTTTGACACCGTCTATCCGGAGTCCGGCTGGTTGCCTGGTTATGTACGTACTGCGCCCGCCACACCGGTTGTGCTTGATGACAGCGCTGACTGGTCCAAGGTCACGCCCCGCATCAGCGTTGAATATCAGGTCAACAGCGACACCATGATGTACGCCAGCTACAGCGAGGGCTTCAAGTCAGGTACCTTTAACCCACGGGCGACGACAGCCGAGCCAGCAGCTGACCCGGAAGATGTGGAATCCTTTGAAGTGGGTATCAAGACAGACCTGACACCTACGTTCCGTCTGAATGCGGCGGCCTTTATGCTGGATCACAAAGACCGTCAGTACATCGCCGTGATACCGGACCCGAATGACAATGCCGCCCTGAACCAGCGTCTGGGCAATGTTGGCCAGTCCGAGGCCAACGGTCTTGAGTTTGAATTTACCTGGATCGCAGGTCAAAATCTGAGTCTGTTCGGCAACGTTGGCCTGATTGATGCGGACTTCAAAAACGTTTTCAGTTTTGATGCCAACCTTAACCGGATCGATATTACTGACGACTTTGTTATCACCAATACGCCGGAGCAGACGGCCAATATCGGGTTTAACTACGATTTGCCTGTCTCGACCGGTGATATCGTGTTTACCGGCAACTACAGTTATCGCAGTGAGTACAGTCTGACCGAGCTGGGCAATGTACTGGAGCAGGATGGGTACGGCCTGGTTAACCTGGGTGTCAGCTGGGCCAGTACTGACGGCAAGATGTCGCTGGGGCTGCATGGCAAGAATCTGACCGATGAGGAGTTCCTGGTCGGTAATTATGCCTTCCTGGGAGCTGCCAACCCGTCTCTGCCCAATGGCTATGCCCCCGGGCTGGGCGGCGACACAACCTTGATAGGCTACTACGGCGCGCCACGCACCATCAGCCTGTCACTGGGGTATCGCTTCGGTCGCTAAGCCGGATTCAGGGATTTCCTCTCCATGACCTTGTGCCACCATCGCTACAGTGATGGTGGCATTTTTTATTGAGCCTGTATTCCGTGGCGTCACAGGTTTAGAATCCAGCAGGTGCGCTAATCATGCTCAGTCAAACGGATATCATCGTTACCATGAATCAAGGATCATCACCCACCGGCAGTCAGACGCAGGCCAAGGTCGTTATTGCTGATGACCACCCCCTGTTTCGCGCTGCACTGGGGCACACGCTGGCGGCAACCTTGAATGGGGAGGTACTGGAGGCTGACAGTTTTGCTGCGCTGCAGGCATTGTTGCAGCTACATCCGCAGATTGAACTGGTCTTTCTTGACCTGAACATGCCTGGCAATCAGGGGCTGACGGGCTTGACTGCGATCCGCAATCAGTTCCCGGATGTGTTGGTGGTCATAGTTTCCGCAAACGAGCAGCTGGATGTGGTGGAGCGCGCGATGAGCTTTGGCGCCAGCGCTTATGTGCCCAAATCGGCGCCGATGCCAGACATCGTCAATGCCGTCGAAACGGTGCTGGGCGGCGACAACTGGTTGCCGGCGCATTTGCAAAGCAGTGTGCCGATGGCGAAAAACGCGCTTCATCAGGATTTCGCCAAAAAACTGGGTCAACTGACACCTCAGCAGTTCAAGGTCCTGCGATGCATTGCCGATGGCCTGCTGAACAAGCAGATTGCCTTTGAGCTGGATGTGCAGGAAACCACCATCAAACAACATGTCTCTGCCATTCTGCGCAAGCTCGGCGTCATCAATCGGACCCAGGCCGGTGTGCTGTTTCACGACATGCTGCGGGCGGATGATGAAACTCCCTGACTGCAAGCTAACCTAGGTTCCCTAGCCCGATGCCTTTCAGCAGGCGCTTGAGGGCAGCCTGTTTGACCGGTTTGGGCAGGAAGTGCGCGCCGACCTCGATCACCTGTTCACGGATAGTTTCATTGGGATCGGCGGTGCTCAGGATCGCCACGATGTCGCAGGCCCAATGTTTGCGAATCTGATAGATGGCGTCAGTGCCCACCTGCTGGTCGGCAAGATGGTAGTCAATCAGCAACAGGTCAGGGCGCTGTGCGACCTGTAGCGCTTCTGCGATCGTGGCACAGGCCTTGACGGTAGCGCCCCATTCTTTGAGCAGTGAAGCGAGCGCGTCGCGAATGGCCGGATCGTCATCCAGCAACAGGACATGAGTGTTTTCCGACAGTGACCAGTGCGAGCTGTCACTCGTTATCCGCTTTTGTGCCAGAGCAGCGCTTCGCCAGGCGCTGACCGGCAGGGTGAGGGCGAAACAGGTGCCGCGGTTCAGGTCGGATTCAAGGCGGATGGGGATATCCAGCAGCCGGCACATACGATCTACAATTGCCAGGCCCAGGCCGAGCCCGGGGTTGTGGTCATGCTGCTCGAGTTGCTTGAACTCCATAAAGATTTCGTTGAATTTCTCTGCCGGAATGCCGCGCCCGGTGTCCCATACCTGCAATTCGACAAGCTTGTCGGTCTTGCGCCGTATGCCGCACAATACTTTGCCCTGCCGGGTGTATCGCACGGCGTTACTGAGCAGATTCTGCAAAATGCGTTGCAGTATCTTCTGATCGGTATGCACCACAACCTGAGTGGGTCTGATGCTGAAGGCCAGCCCCTTGTCCTGAGCCAGCAAGGCAAAGGAGGCGTTTAACGGTGCCAGGATATCCCACAGCGGTATGTCTTTTTTATAGGGTTGCAGATTGCCCGATTCAAGCTTGGTCATTTCCAGCAACATGGTCAGCAGTTCTTCGGCGTTCTGCAGGGATTGCTGTATCTGCAGCGCGAGATTGGCATCGTCCTGTTTCATGCGCCTGAGCAGCATTTCGCAGAACAGGCTGGCGGCATTAAGCGGCTGCATCAGGTCGTGACCGGCAGCAGCAAAAAATTTCGACTTGCTTTGGTGAGCATGTTCGGCAGCCAGCTTGGCGATCGACAGGGCTTCAGTGCGTTCTGTCACGCGGGCTTCAAGTTCCGCATTGATCTGTTGCAATTCGTTCTGCGCAGTGACCAGCTCGGTAATATCTGTATAGGTCGTCACAAAACCACCATCGGGCATGGGGTTACCTTGCAGCTCGATGACCTGGCCAGATGGCTGCTGGCGCTGGTAGCGGTAGCGGCTACCACTGCGCAGGTAGGTCAGACGCTTTGTGACTTCCTCTTCAACGTCACTTTCGGGGTGGCCAAACAGCCCACGTCGGGCATTGAAGCGCAGAATCTCTTCTACGGGGATGCCCGCACGAATCAATCCTTCCGGGTATTCGAATATTTCCAGATAGCGGCGGTTCCAGGCCACCAGCCGGAGCTCCTTGTCGATGACGCTGATGCCTTGCGGAATGTTCTCTACCGACGACTGCAGCAGTTCACGGTTGAAACGGTAAAGTTGTGATGCTTCCGATGCCCAGTCGACCACCTCATCAACGGCAACCGGAGATTGCCGTGCCAGGCTGCCAATCAGCAGTCGACTGGCGGAGCTGCCAATGGCACCGGCCAGTTCCCGCTCCAGCCGAATCAGCAGCATCGGGTGAACGAGGCGCTGCTCGGGAACGTCAGCAATACTCAGACCCAGACGTCTGTTAAGGCCTTCGGCATCCCGCGGATCCATAAAGCGTGACAATACCGACCGTAAACGTCCCCAGGTCACCTTCTGTGTATGACTTTCTGCCGGTTCGCTGGTCAGCGTACCGGCTTTGTGCCCCGGTCGGACGAACCTGACGCCTTGCTGATGATCGGCCCGCGCCTGACGGCTGAACAGGGAGAACAGAATATAGGTCAGGATATTAACGGCCAGACTCAACACCACGCCGTCGCTGATCGCCCTGTCGGTCAGTGGGTAATCGGGACTCAGTGACGGCAACAGGAGCTGCGTGGCCCAAACGGCGGTACCCAGGAACAGTCCGGCCGCCGCGCCGGCCCGGTTGCCGCGTGTCCACAACAAACCGCCGAACATAGAAGGAGCCAGTTGTGACAATAATGCCATGGCAATAAGGCCGTTACTCACCAGCGGCAGGCCGCCCTCGGTCAACTTATGGTAGACATAGGCCAGCACAATGATTACCACCATGGTCAGGCGACGCGTCAGCAGCACGCCTTGCGGCGTAAGATCGGAAATCAGGTTGCCACTTCGGCGGGCGCGCAACCAGAGCGGTGTGATCACATCGTTGGACATCATGATACCCAGCGCCAGTGTGGCCATGATGACCATGCTGGTGGCGGTAGACAGGCCGCCTATGAAGGCAATCAGACTGATGTCCGGTCGCTCGGCCAGAATGGGCAGGGCGAGCAGAAAGGTATCACTGGTGCGTGCCTCCGGTGCCAGAATAACGCCACCCAGAGCAATGGGGAGGATGAAGAAGTTGATGGCAAACAGATAGAGCGGGAAGGCCCAGCGCGCTTTTTTCAGCTCCTCCGGGCTGGTGTTCTCGATGAAATTGACCTGGAATTGCCTGGGCAGTACAAACATGGCCAGTGCGCCCAGCAGCATATGGGTGACAAAGATGTAGGCGCCATTGGCCTTTGGTTCCAGCAAGGCGCGGGCCTGTTCGTTGGCAGCAGCGGACAGTATCAGGTCGTTGACCCCGTCAAACAGCTGATAGGTGACAAACAGGCCGACCACACAGAAAGCCAGCAGTTTGACGACGGATTCAAAGGCGACGGCATCCATCAGGCCCGGGTGCTGCTCCGCCAGACTCAGGCGGCGGGCGCCAAACAGGATGGAAAAACCGATCATGGCCAGGCCCACGGCGGCGGCGAGGTCCAGAAACCAGGGGGCGGCGCTGGCCTCAAGCCCGGTAACTGCAGCAAAGCTGGCCGCGACGGCGCGTAACTGCAGTGAGATATAGGGGACCATGGCGATCAGACAAATGATGGCGACAAAGCCTGCCAGCAGGTGAGATTTGCCATAGCGCGAACCGATCAGATCCGCGATCGAAGTCAGGTTCTGCTCCTTGACCAGGGTCAGCATTTTTATCTGGAACTGGTGGGCAAACAGGAATATGCAAATGCCGCCCAGATAGGTCGGCGCAAACCACCAGCCGTACTGCGCCGCCTGGGTGACCGTGCCGTAGAACGCCCAGGTCGTGCAGTGCACGCCCAGGGCAAGGGTATAGCGCCATGGCCGTGGTCCTGACCGGGTGCTGCGTTCACCGCGTGAGGCGATAGTGAACAGGAGTGCCAGGTAGGCAAACGCGGCTATCAGGACAACAGATATCGGTAACATGCGGTATTTCCGGGCCTCAACCAGGGAGCCTTTATGGTAGAATTTGTGCTGTTTTTTTTCTTGAACTTTTTTCCTTGAACCAAGCAGTCCCGTGTTGCTGAGCGCATGGGGCAATCGGGAACCCAGCCAATGACAGTCATCAAACAAGACGATCTGATCCAGAGTGTAGCCGATGCGCTGCAGTACATCTCCTACTATCACCCACTGGACTTCATAAAAGCCGTCAATGAGGCCTATGAGCGGGAGGAGTCGCAGGCCGCCAAGGATGCCATGGCGCAGATCCTGATCAACTCCCGGCTGTGTGCCGAGGGCAAACGTCCTATTTGCCAGGATACCGGGATCGTGACGGTATTTGTCAAAATCGGCATGAACGTGCAGTGGGGCGATGCCACCATGAGTGTGGCCGACATGATCAATGAAGGCGTGCGCCAGGCCTATCTGCATCCCGACAACGTGTTACGGGCCTCTATACTGGCTGACCCGGCCGGGGCGCGCAGGAATACCAAGGACAACACCCCGGCAGTGATACACATGGAGGTTGTACCCGGCGACGAACTCGATGTGACTGTGGCGGCGAAAGGCGGCGGATCGGAGAACAAGTCCAAGATGGCCATGCTCAACCCCAGCGACAGTATCGTGGACTGGGTTTTGAAGACAGTGCCCACCATGGGCGCGGGCTGGTGTCCGCCCGGTATGCTGGGTATAGGCATCGGCGGCACGGCAGAAAAAGCCGCAGTCATGGCCAAAGAATCACTGATGGACCCCATCGATATACATGAGCTGCGCGCACGCGGTCCGCAGAATCGTGTGGAAGAGCTGCGTCTGGAGATCATGGACAAGGTCAACGCGCTGGGCATAGGTGCGCAGGGGCTGGGTGGTCTGACCACCGTGCTGGACATCAAGATCAGGGATTATCCGACCCATGCTGCATCGCTGCCGGTTGCGATGATTCCGAACTGTGCGGCGACTCGCCATGCGCATTTTGTACTCAGAGGTGATGGTCCTGCTCACCTGACACCCCCGAAGCTGGAAGACTGGCCCCAGATCACCTGGGATGTCGGTCCCACGGCGCGCCGGGTAAATCTGGACACCGTGACCCAGGCCGATGTGGAAAGCTGGAAACCGGGCGAAACCCTGCTATTGTCGGGCAAAATGCTGACCGGGCGCGATGCGGCACACAAGCGCATGGTGGAGATGTTCAGTCGCGGCGAAGCGCTGCCTGAAGGTGTCGACCTGAAGGGCAAGTTCATTTATTACGTGGGGCCGGTGGATGCAGTGCGCGACGAGGTGATCGGACCGGCAGGGCCAACAACGGCTACCCGAATGGACAAGTTTACCGAGACCATTCTCGACAAGACCGGCCTGCTGGGCATGATTGGCAAGGCGGAACGCGGGCAGGTCGCCATCGATGCCATACAGAAGCACAAGGCCGTGTACCTGATGGCTGTAGGCGGCGCTGCCTACCTGGTGTCCAAGGCCATACGCAATTCACGGATTGTGGCTTTTGAAGATCTGGGCATGGAAGCGATCCACGAGTTCATAGTCGAGGACATGCCGGTTACGGTCGCTGTCGACGTCAATGGTACGTCCGTCCACCGCACCGGCCCGGCAGAATGGCAGGCACGTATTGCCGAGGCGCGACCGGTCACAGTAAGCTGATTGTCAGCGAGACTTGACGGCGACCGACGGATAACGCGAAGGTCGCCGTATAAGCCTTCGAATCAATTATCCTATTCGGAGTGCACAATATGATTTCTTTCAAATCCCTGCTTGGTGTCGTGGTGTTGGGTCTGGGTCTGTCGGCGTCAGCTTTCGGCCAGAGCAGCGACAGTGACGCAGCCAGTGGCCAGAGCAGTGAGCAGCTGGCCCAGCTTTTTGGCCGTCTCGATACCAATGCCGACGGCGTGTTAACGCTCGAGGAGTTCCAGCAGATGCGCGGTGCCGGTCGTGGCAATACGCCGGCACGTGGTGAACGCATGGGCCAGATGACCCCGGAGCAACGCGAACAGATGCGAGAGCGCATGCAGGATATGACGCCCGAGCAGCGTGAGCAGATGCGCGAGCAAATGCGAGAGCGTCGCCAGCAAGGCCAGGACGACGCTGGTCACGACCACGGACAGCCCTGAGCTGAACGACAGCCCTGAGCTGAACGACAGCCCTGAGCTGAACTACAGGCCATGACACCATGACTTCTGCTGCTTTCCATTTCATCGGCATCGCTGAACCCGGGACGGCATTTGCGAAGGAACCGGCGGACCCGCGCAAACAGGCGGGACCGGCCGCTGATGGGCACAGGATGCAGACAGACGAGGAAATCATGGCCAGCATTGTGGCTGGCGATCAGCGGGTCTACGCAGAGGCCGTCCGTCTGCATGCCCGGCCGATAGCTTTTTACGCCTATCGTATGTTGGGCAGCCAAAGCGAAGCAGAAGATATCACTCAGGAAACCTTTCTGCGTTTGTGGACTCAAGCATCACGGTGGCAGCCAGGCAAGGCTGCGCTGTCGACCTGGCTGCACAGAATTGCCCACAATCTCTGTATCGATTTTCTGCGTAAAAGCAGGTCGTCCATGGCCAGTGAACTCAGTGATGATCTGGCTGATGGGCAGCTATCGGCCGAAGAAGCGTTAGGAATTGAAGCAGAACGAAACATGTTGCAACTGGCGCTTGGAAATTTGCCGGAGCGTCAGCGCAGCGCCCTTGTGCTGACCCACTACCAGGGGCTGTCCAACAGGGAGGTCGCTGACATTCTGGCGGTCACCGTTGACGCACTTGAGTCACTGCTGGCGCGCGCACGGCGCAGCCTGAAAGCCTATTGCCAGACTGACAGCCCTCGGCACGGCAAAAACAGAGGTCACTATGAGCAATGATATTAAGCTGGAAATGACAGAGCAGCGTTTTGCGCAGCTCTTGGCAAGTTATGGTGCGGAGCCTGAGCGCTGGCCGGATGCCGAGCGAACCGCTGCGTTGAGCTATATGGTAAACAATGTCGGGACGCAGAGTGTGGTCAGCGACGCAATGGTAGTCGATACCTGGCTGCAGTCAGCGGCCCCGCAGGCGCCTGCGTTTGCCGGTCTGGAGATGAAATTGCTGCAACGGGCATTGCCCCCACGGGCTCAAAGTCTGATAGATCGGCTGCTGGTGTGGCTGTTGCCTGCGCCTGATCTTATCCTGCGTCAGTTGTGGCGACCGGTGGCGGTGGCTTGCCTGCCGCTGGCAATCGGTTTGCTGGTCGGCTTTCAGGTAGAGCTTGCACCCGAAGCCTATGCAACATCAGTGGAAGAAGAGTTATACCTGATATCACTCAGCGACTATGCGGAGATACTGTAATGGCGATCAACAAGCGGCACGCGCTGCTCTGGGCTCTTGCCGCCTCCCTGGCGTTGAATCTGTTTTTTGTTGGTGCCATTGGTGCGCGCATGCTGGAGCGTCGGGACAGGCCTTCAACGCCGCCCACTCTGGTCTGGATATTGCGCGACCTGGAACCTCGGGTACAGGAGGCTTTGCGCCCGCAATTGCAGCAATATGGTGAATCACTGCGGCCGGTGCGGGGACAGATGTTTCGCGCCCAGCGCGAAGTGAATCGTCTGCTGGTGCAGGATCCGCTTGATGAAGAGGCGGTACTCGCGGCTTTTGAAGAGCTCCGTCAAATCAGTGTGCGTTATCAGCAAATGTCACATGAGCAGACCCTGGCGGTTGTCAGTCAGCTGGCACCGGAACAACGAAGCCGGGTTTTCAGGTTCATGTCCGGCCGCCGTAACCCCGTGGAAGGTGGCGGGTTCCGTCACTCGGAAAGCGACCGGAGCAACCGCGTCAGCGAGAGTGAGCCCAACGGCGACATCTCACCTGACTAGAAGCGTTCAGTCTTCGTTATCGATAAGCATATCCGCATAAGCACTGTCCGTGTTGAGCGTGATCGGGTGGGTATGACCCTTGACCATTAACTGCTCCCGGGTGAAGCGGAACGCGCTGGCATCCAGCACATTGTGGTCAAAGCGATAGATGACCTCCGCACTACCGCGAAGGGCAGCTTCATCATAAACCATCGCCTGTTCCTGAACTTTTTCGTTCCTGCCCTGCCAGTGCCGCAACGCCTCTGCACAGTGCCGGCGAGCCAGCATTTTCATTGTAATGTGCGGCGCCAATACCGATGCGGTGGCATTGTTGCCGCCAAACCCCTTGGCGTTGAGCAGCACTGCATCCATGCCTTCACGCCCGACTTCCTTGTGTTGCAGAAGAAATTCCAGATTTTCCTGATGTACATCATCGGCGATAGCCTCGGTGCCGTTGATGCCCGGAATGATGCCGTAGCGCCACACACCGAGGCTGGCCACCAGCTGATCTGCTGAGGCCGAGGCCAGCGAATGCCCCAGATAGGTTTTTAATGCCGCTACCGGCCAATGATCTATGCCCCAGGTTTTTGCCAGGGTGCTGAAGATATGTGATTCAGTGGTTCTGTTCTGGGGTGTGCCGGTGCCGTGCGCCTGCACATAGCTGCGTTGCTGCAGGCCCTGTTCGCCAATAACCTGATGTGTCGCCGCCATGGCTTTGGCCATGGTGATGTAATTGCCCACACCAGGACTGGAAATGGACTTCTTGTAGCCATCAGCGTTCACAAACACATCATTGATGGCACCATGTATATTGGCGCCCATCTCCAGGGCAAGCCTGTCGTCGCACAGGATAACAAACTGTGCCGACTCGCCCAGCGTAAAGCCGGCGTTGTCCCCGAAGGGGCGGCAGGCGCGCCGGTGGTCCGGCTCGCTAAGTCCCTTGTGCCTGTCCAGTGCCAGTAGCGAGGCGTCATCAACCAGAGCGCCCATGGTGGTATAGCCATCCATGATTTCGGGCGTTAGTGGAGCCTCGGCAGTGCCGACAATCACCAGCCGATGAGTGCCGCTGCGAATATCGCGCATACCCTGGCGCAGGTTATACAGGAAAGTAGCGCAGGCAGCGGCATTAGTGCCGGTTGTCCCTAAATTACCCAGCAGGTAGGCATTGATAAAATCAGCGGGCATCTCAGCAAAACCCAGCGCCAACTGTTTGGACGAAACTTTTCTACCCAGCAAGCGTGCCTGCAGCAAACCACCATTACCTTCATAGTCAAGCTGACTCATGCTGCTGCCGGCGTACACACTGATCTGATCGGCTGGCACATGCTTGAGCACAGTCTGCCAATCGATACCCATGGACTGGATGGCATCACTGGCGCCAAAAACTGTCATCTGCAGTCCGCGTGGATGGTTGCGCGACTGGTACAGGTCCTTGGGATCAAATCCGCTGGGCAGCTGGCCTGCCGAGTTGACCGGAGATCGGCGAAAATTTTCTGTCAGTATGTTCAGTGCAATCGGGACTTCCACGCGTACCTGACCTTGTCCGGCATCACTGATCAGCCACCCCAGAGGAATCTGGTCGGGTAGTTGCTGGCGCTTGATCAGAAAGGTGACCGGCTGGTCGTTGTCCGCGTGTAATGTGGCGCGTTTGTGAAACAGCAACTGATCCGGATCAAACAGGTTTTTTTCCAGCTTGCGTACCAGAGTGCCTGCTTTCAGTACCGGATCAATACTCTGTAGATAATTGTGCAGGTCGACGGTTTCTCCGGCGGCGTCCAGCCATTTGCCGTCCTTGTGCTGCAACAGGCCCATCAGGCCAGCGAGGCTGCTCCGCGTTTGCATGGCGTCGGCGAGGGGAAGTTCATCCAGTATCAGACGGCGATAGCCGTGGTGCAGAGAACTGCGCCCGGCCGGATTGATGCCGCCAAAGCCAATGATTACTGGTAGTCCTGCCATGCACGTCTCCTTTAGACTGGTGTTACGCATTGGGCTACTATAACCAAAGCAAGGCAAGCGAAATAGGGCATAATAGTCATTTAATATGGTAAAAAAGACAGGCAACATTGTGGATAGAGGTTACGCCAGCCAGATCGCGTCGTTGCATGCAGCGTTGGGCATCGCAGAGGATTATCACCAGGTTATGGGTTTGCCGTTGCAGCCAGAGCCCCCGCAATTGGCCGATGCCGGACCGGACATGTTCGGCAGACCCCAGCAGATGACGCCAGCAACCCTGGCCGCGTGGCAGTCGATGCGCGACCGGGCTGCCGCCGATGGCATTACGCTATTGCTGGTATCTGCCTACCGTGGTGCGTCTTATCAGGCGGACGTTATCAAGCGCAAACTGGATAGTGGCCGCTCGCTGGCCGACATCCTGAGGGTTAATGCTGCTCCGGGGTACAGCGAGCATCACACCGGACGTGCGCTGGATATTGCCACGCGGGACTGTTCGCCACTGGAAACCGGCTTTGACCAGACCGAAGCGTTCGCCTGGTTGGTCAAAAACGCGGATAAATTCGGTTTTGTGTTGTCATATCCTGAAGAGAGCGCGTCCGCCATCAGCTATGAGCCCTGGCATTGGTGTTTCAGGGAGCCATAAAGTGGTGTGTGGCAGCCGATAAAAATCGGGTCAGACCCCTTGGACAAAACCAGGGCAAAGGAGTACGCTGAAATTCAGGACAAGCTTGAAGTCGATCGCAAGTGTTGCTTGTCACGGCGCCGCCAGGGGCTGTGTTTAAACAGGAGTTGTTATTGCATGTTG
This sequence comes from uncultured Gammaproteobacteria bacterium, assembly GCA_913058135.1. Taxonomy (GTDB): domain Bacteria; phylum Pseudomonadota; class Gammaproteobacteria; order Pseudomonadales; family Pseudohongiellaceae; genus Pseudohongiella. Next base: position 5,175 of record CAJXPR010000078.1, on the reverse strand, counting down.
AAAGCGTTACGCGCTGGTGTGGTTGGTAAGTACCTGATTTGTTTGTCACTGGTAGCCGCGGTGTATCTCGGCACAAGCATGCAGTCGTTTGCGCAGACAGCATCGTCCAGCGAAACAGCCAGTCAGGCTGACGCGGATTTTCAACAGTGGTTGCAGGCGCTTATTTCCGAGGCCCGCCAACTTGGTATCTCCGACGCCATTATCGATCAGGCGCTGGTCTCAGTTACCCCCATTCCCCAGGTCGTCAGTAACGACCGCAATCAGGCAGAGTTTGTCGAAACCCTGGACGAGTACCTGGAAAAACGGGTGACCGACTGGCGTATTCAGACGGGCCGGGAACGCATGGCCAGACATCGTGACGTACTTGCCGAGGTGGCCACTGAATACGGTGTGCCGGCGCGCATCATCGTGGCGATCTGGGGCATCGAAACCAACTATGGCAACTTCACCGGCGGCACCGATGTGGTGCGGGCACTGGTGACACTTGCCTATGATCCGCGTCGCGCCGACTATTTTCGCCGGGAACTGCTGGCCGCGCTGCAAATTCTGCAGGCAGGTCATATTGACCATGCCGACATGAAAGGCTCCTGGGCAGGTGCCATGGGACAAAGCCAGTTCATGCCCAGCAGCTTTGTCAATTACGCAGTCGATTTTGATGGTGACGGCCGCCGCAACATCTGGACCAGTGAGGCGGATGTGTTCGCGTCGATTGCCAACTACCTGGGTCAGCGTGGCTGGCAGTCGGGGCAGCGCTGGGGCCGAGAGGTCACCCTGCCTGATGACTACCATGAGCGTGCCGATCAGTGGAGTCAGGGGGACGCCAGTTTTTCCTGCAGCGTGTTGCGCCGGCACACTGTGCAGCGTCCACTCGCCGAGTGGCAAATGGCCGGCGTGCGCACAGCTGACGGTGCCGATCTGCCGCAGGCGGATTTCCCGGGATCCATAGTCTTACCGGACGGTGAAGGTGGCCGCGCGTTCATGACCTATCCGAATTTCCGAGTCATTCTGACCTACAATTGTGCAAATAATTATGCGTTGGCGGTTGCAAAACTGGCCGACAGTTACTAGATAACCAGTAAAGCAGGTTGTTACGTTCAAGCAGGCGCCCGCCAGGGCGAGGAGGGTAGCCAGTCGAATCGAGAAGTCACACCCCATGACAGATGAACAAAGTAAATCAGGAGACAATTTATTATGTCCAATGAATTTCAGATTGTTTTTCACAACATCGATCAATCCGATGCCTTAACCGACAGTGTCAACAAAAGAGTCGAGAAGTTACGCCGATATAACGGTGATATCATCGGAGGTCGTGTAGTACTGGACTCGCCCCATAACAACCACCACAAAGGTAAAGTTTATTCTGTCACGCTTGAGTTGCACACACCGAACAAAGAAGTTGTGGTAACCCAGGAGCAGCATGATAATCATGCCCATGAAGATTTATATGTTGCGATTCGGGATGCCTTTAATGCAGCCGAACGCCAGCTGAAATCGGTTGATAAAAAACACCGAAAGCAGGCAGTACACAAGAACCCCGATGCTGTGGATGATGGCATGGACGGGGTAGTCGATGACGATGATCTGCCGGAGTATAATAGCGCTGTCGGCTGATCAGTTCATCGTCAGAGTTTATTCGGCTGGGCTGCGGGGTGTCATGGCCCGTTGTCCGGCCGATCTGCACAAGAAGCCAGAAAGAGAACAGGAGTCCTGAGAGTACCATGTCCGACTACAAGAACTTGTCCGAGCAACAGGCAATGGCCCTTGATGCGGCTGCATTCCGCCGTCTGCTCAAACATCTGGATGATAACAAACAGGTGCAGAATATTGATCTGATGAATCTTGCCGGTTTCTGTCGCAACTGCCTGGCCAAATGGTACGCAGCCGAGGCCCAGGCGCAGCAAGTGGACATCGACTACGAACAGGCCCGGGAACGTGTTTACGGCATGCCTTATGCTGAATGGAAAGACAAGTATCAGATACCCAAAAGCTGAGGCTTGTAAGTTTCCGCCTGGCACGTTATTTCTTCGTTGGTGACGGGTTCCCCACATTAAACAGTTTGGTCCTGACCAGTCGTCGGTAGGCGTTGGGTGTCACATCGTGCAATCGTCGAAACAGTCCGGTAAAGTAGCTGACATCCTGGTAACCCACGGCGAAAGCAATTTCCGCAATACTCAGGTTGCTGTGTTTGAGCAGCTCCCGAGCCTGATTGATACGCACCTCCTGCAGATACTCTACCGGTGTTTTGTTGGCGGCCAGACGAAACCGCCGATTTAAAGACCTTGAGTTCAGGCCAAAGTTTGTTGCCAGCTCGCGCATGCGGATATCACGCTGATAGTGTTTCTGAAGCCACTCCTGCACCTTGATGATCAACTCATCATGGTGAGTATCCTGTTGATCGACAGCCAGCAGCAGGGATTCATATGAGCGCTTTAGTTCATGGGTAAAATGCCGGGCAACTTCATCGGCCGTGCTGCCATCGAAAAGCTGCTCGACAAAGTGCAGCATGACATCGCGCACGGCATTGACGCTGCCAGTGCAGTAGAGCCGATCCTGATGGGTGATAAAGCGCTTACGTTGCAACTTGATTTTCGGATAACGCTGCTCGAAGTCATCAAAATAACGCCAGTGTGTGGTCGCCGGTTTGCCGTCCAGCAAACCGGCGGCGCCAGGAAAGTAACTGCCACTGCCCACGCTGCAGATGGTGGCGCCGCTGGCATATTGTTGTGCCAGCCAGGCGACCGTAGCACTGTGCTGCATCACCGCAGCGCGGGGATTGCCCCAAAGCGCTGGCACAAAAATCAGTTCACAGAGCCCGGTGTCGGCCAGACGGCAGGTTGGCTGGATGACCATGCCGCCGGAAACGGCCATGTTGTTCAGGTCCTCGGCAACAACGTGCAGCGAGATGGAACTGCTGCGACGACGGTGACGCAGCCGAAAAATGGTGTCGGCAGCACTGATCATCTCCAGCGGGATGGCCATGCTGGATGCCAGCGCCTGGGGGAACGCGAGAATGCAGATCCGTTTCATGCCGGCATGGTATACCGGATCGCGGCAACGTAGTAGCGGGTGCGCCCTCCCGGGGTGACAATGACAACTTCGTCGTCAACCTGCTTGCCCAGCAATGCCCGGCCCAGTGGGGCGTCCATGCTGACATAGCCGGGTTTGTCACCTACCTCGTCCGGACCGACGATGCGGTACAGGTTGGTGTTGCCATCGCTACCTTCAAGTTCTATCCAGGCGCCAAAATAGATTTTGCTGGTGTCAGTGGGTAGTGTTTTGACGACCGTCGCATCCTCAAGCCGCTTGCGCAGATAACGCACACGACGATCGATTTCGCGCAAACGCTTTTTGCCGTAGATGTACTCCGCGTTTTCGGAACGGTCACCCAGCGCGGCGGCGTCGCTGACCTGCTGGGTGACTTTGGGGCGTTCATCGCGCCATAAAAAATCCAGCTCCTGACGCAGCCGGGTTTCCCCTTCTGCGGTCAGGTAGTTGGATTTTGGGGGCGCCGGAGGACGGTAACGGCTCATCCGTTTTGCTGGGCAAATTCCTGCATGAAGTCCACCAGCGCCTGACAGCCTTCCAGCGGCATGGCGTTATAGATGGACGCCCGAATACCGCCCACCAGACGATGGCCCTTGAGTGCATACAGCCCGCGAACCAGCGCCTCATCCAGGAATTTCTTGTCCAGCATGCTGTCCTGCAGATTAAAGCAGACGTTCATTTCCGATCGATGGTCGGGATGCGCCGAGCCGATATAGAAGTCGTTGTTGTCGATGACGTCATAGATCAGTTTGGCTTTTTTCGCATTTAGCGCTTCCATGGCCGGCAGACCGCCTTGCTCCTTGAGCCACTGCAGCACCAGATTCATCATGTACACGGCAAAGGTGTTGATGGTATTTGGCATTGAGTGATTTTTGGCATAGGTCTCATAGTTCAGAAGGTTCGGCGTGCTGGGCAGTGCGTGGCCCAGCAGATCCTTGCGAATCAGCACGGTGGCCATCCCCGAAGGTCCAAGGTTTTTCTGCAAGCCGGCGAAAATCAGGCCGAATTTACTGAAATCCAGGCGCCGGGACAGCAGTTCTGAGGTCATGTCCGCCACCAGCGGGATGCTGCCGGTGTCCGGAAACTGATTCCAGCGGGTACCAAATATGGTGTTGTTGCTGGTCAGATGGACATAGGACGTCTCCGGGTCCAGTGTCGCCGGATCAAAGTCCGGAATTCGGTCGAAATTGCTGGCCTCGCTGGTGGCGGCGACAGTAATGTTGCCGAAGCGCGACGCCTCTTTACGGGCCAGCATGGCAAAATTGCCGGTCTCCAGATAGGCCGCCTTGTGTGCCGCTTTCAGAGACAGCAGGTTGTGCGGGACCGCGGAAAACTGCAACTGGGCACTGCCATGTACGTAGAGAATTTCAAAGTCGTCGGGCAAACCGGAAATTTCTCGAATCAATTCATCGGTATGTGTCAGCAGCGCTTCAAATTCCTTGCTGCGATGGCTGATTTCAATAACCGAGGCACCCATGCCGTTGTAATCCATAAACTCCCGTTGCGCCCGCTCCATGACAGAGGTCGGGAGCATGGCCGGGCCGGCACCAAAGTTATACACACGATTCATAGTTGTTGTTCCTGAACAGTAGTCATTAATAAAACGGTTTGCGATAACAGCGACCGCAGATTCATCACAGCACGGTAACCTTGATGACATCCTCGGTGTCCGCAATGGCTGCGATGGCGGCCTCGGACGGCGTGGTGGCCAGATCGATCAGGTTATAGGCGATCTGGTCCCGGCTCTTGTTGATCATGTCGATGACGTTGATATCCTGGTCGGCAAGAATGGACAGAATCTTGCCTAGCATTCCCGGCACGTTCCTGTTGCTGATAGCCAGACGTGTTCCCGCTGCGGCGCCAGGCACGCGATCCAGAAACAGCGGGGGATAGTTCACCGAGTTGCGGATATTACCATTCTCCAAAAAATCCTTCAGCTGTTCTGCGGCCATAATGGCACAATTTTCTTCTGCCTCGGCGGTGCTGGCGCCGATATGTGGCATCAGTATTACGTCATCACGACCGATGAGTTCATGGCGTGGGAAATCGCTGACGTACATACGCAATTGACCCGCGTTCAGACCTGTCTCTTATACACATCTCCGAGCCCACGAGACAGGCAGAAATCTC
>CAJXPR010000077.1 GCA_913058135.1 uncultured Gammaproteobacteria bacterium | reverse complement strand
GCACGCTGGAGTTCAGTGGCACGGGCGCCAATACCTACACCGGCCTCACCCGGTTACAAACGGTTGCCGGTGCGGGTCTGCGTTTCCGCCTGAACAAAAGCGCCAACGTCACGGCGGTTCCCGGTAACCTGACCGTGGACACCGGTACGCAGGTTATTGTCGCCGCCCATGAACAAATAGCGGATACCGCCACCGTGCAACTGGACTCGGGTTCGACGATGACGCTGGGTGAGGCCGCTGCCGTTACCGAAACCATAAGCGTGTTGAATGGTGCCGGTGCGTTGAACCTGAGCTCGCTCAGTGAACTCCGGCTGGGCAGTGGTTCGCTGAGTGGCGTGATCAGCGGCGACGGTGCGCTGGTGAAACAGGGTACCGGCTCCCTGTTGCTGTCGGGCACCAGCACCTATACCGGCAACACCTCGGTAACCGCTGGCCAACTGCAGGTCAGCGGCAGCCTGGTCAGCGCTGTGACAGTCAGCAGTGGCGCTACCCTGTCGGGCGCCGGCACCGTAGGTGCGCTGCAGGTGAACGGCGGGGGCACAGTTGCCCCGGGTGCGAGTGCGGGCACGCTTAATACCGGTAGTCTGACACTGGCTGCCACTGCCATTGTCAACATGGAGCTGGCTGCGCCGGGTACTACCGGTGGCGGCGTTAATGACCTGATACAGGTCACCGGCAATCTGGTGCTTGATGGGGTACTGAATGTCAGCGACCTGGGCGGACTGGCCGCGGGCACCTACACCCTGATGACGTACACCGGCACGTTGACAGACAATGGTCTGACCCTTGGCACCACGCCGGCCGGGTTTGTTTACCGCATTGATGTCACCCAGGATAACGTCGTTAACCTGGTTGTTGCCACGCCGCAGGCGGCGCTGACCCTGTCAGGGTCCGAACTGGATTTCGGCTCTCGCAGTATCAATGCCGCAGCGAGCAATCAGGTGCTGACGGTCACCAGCTCAGGCAATATCACAACAAACATCGGCGGCCTCTCGATCACGGGAACCCATGCCGCTGATTTTTCCATCTCGGCCAATACCTGCACCAGCACGGCACTTGCCGTCGACGCCAATTGTTCGGTCACCATTACCCAGACCGGCGCAACCGCCGGTGTGCGTACCGCTACGCTGAATATTCCTTCGGATGCGCACGACAACCCACACACTGTGGCGTTGACAGTGCGCAGAGTCGGGTTGCCCACATTGGCCGGTCTGAACGGCATCAGCCGGGACTTTACCACCGGTGCCGGTGCGCTGCGTCTGGATCAGGGCAATGTGACCGTACTGGGTGTTCCGGATGCCTTGAATCTGGACGGTGGCACACTGCGGGCAAGCATGGTGACTGGCGCAAACGCCGCTGAAGATGTGTTCTCATTTGCCAGCGTCGCTGGCGTCAGCCTGAGCGGCACCGGTGCCGGCAGCAATGTACTGGTGGATGCGACGGTGATCGGCACGCTGGAGAACGCGGTCGCTGCCGGTAACGTGCTGGGTGTCACATTCAGCACCAATGCAACAGTGGCCAGGGTGCAGACCCTGATGCGGGCAATCACTTATCAGAATATCAATACTGGCAGTCCGGTCACTGGCGTGCGTGAAGCCGAAATCAGCCTAACGTATCTGGGGCAGTCAGTCACGGCTACCCTGTCCATTGATGTGAAAGAAGCACCTGTCGTGGTATTGCCCCCAGTTGAGCCTCCGGCTCCGCCGGTGGTTAGCGGCAGTATAGATGCCGATGTTGCCGGCAGTGTGGACGATCCGGTGACCATCCGCGATGCCACTGTCGATGGGGATGTGACCTTGACCCATGTCATCATCGGTTCTGGCGTCACGCTGGCCCCCGGCGTGACTCTGGGTGAGGGTGTTATTTTCGAGGCGCCCGGCCTGATTCAGGCGTTGCAGCTGATTCCTCCCTTTGGGGCTGATGGCGCCACGTTGGAGCAGCTTGCCAACGGGCAGATTCGAATCACCGCCAGTGGCTATCAGGCCTTACTGCTGCCTTTTGCAACCATGCAGGCCAGCGCAGGTCAGTTGCCTGGTATTCATTACGGTGACAATGGCGAGGTCATTCTGATTGGTAGCGGAGGTCTGGGCATCAGGCTGTTTGCCGTGCACATTGACGGCGAGGCCTTGCGCAGCCTGTTGTCAGTATCCGGCCTTCAGCAGACCGATACGACAACCGGGCAGATGCTGGTGACGCCGGTGGTGGCCGAGTCGACTCAGTTGGTCAGTGGCGCCACGGTAGTGGCACTGTCAGGTGAGGAGGTGTATTTCAGTGCCCGCGCCGATCTTGCTGCCGTACCTGCCGGCAACGCGGCCACGCCGGGCATCGTCGAATATCCGGTGGCAGGACTGGGCACCGTGCAGCAGTTGTCATCACTGTTCCTGCCTGAGGACGGGCAGCTGATGCAGCAGGATCTGATGCCGGCGCCGGCAGATTGGCCGGCATTGCGCGACGCATTGCTGGCGATGCCAGGCATCACGGCCGTGAGCCTGGACACGCGAGGTATCATTGACGTCAGCGTTGAGGGTATACAATTGCGAGGCGTGATGGATTACACGGTCGTCCGGTCAGCCGCCGGCAGTGGTGCCATGGGTTTGGATGCAGTGGGCGACCTCACCGGTAACGGCATGGGCGACTACCGTGTGACCTACAGTAATGGTGATCAGCAATACCTGTTTGTTTATGCGCACAACTAGGCGGGCTGGCTGCTTTCAAAGAATAGCCGGGTCTGTTCATCTGCGGGAAAATAACTTTCGATCATCAGTTCCTGCAGGCCGGCGTCCAGCGCCGTGCCAAAACTGCTCAGGGTAGAGAATACCTTCAATTGCTGGCCATTGATGTTCAGCTCCGAGGTCAGCATGGGTCCTTCCCAGGAATCGGGCGAGGGTGTCTGCCAGTCCGGTGGCGGATCCATACTGAGCAGTTTGTCCATCAGCTTCGCCAGACCCGCTGTTGGATGGGAACTCATTTGCAGGCGCAGACGGCGCAACAGCAGCGAGGCCACGGTGTCCCAGTTGCTCAGGTAGGCGCGCAAACCCTGTTTATCGAACAGCAGTTCCAGCATATTGGCGGACGGCTGCCGTTGTGTCGCTGGCATCAGCGCCAGCATCAGCCTCTGCATGGCGCTGTTGGCCATTAACAGATTCCACTCAATATCCAGCACAGCCGCTGGATACGGATCGTGTTTGTCCAGCATGATCTGCAGGGCTTCGCGGACCGGTTGCATGGCGCTATCATCCAGCGACATGTCGGAGAATACCGCAGCATAACCAAAGGCATTCATCAGCCGGTTGCTGTCGCGATGGCTCAGTCCCATGACCTCGGACAGCCTGAGCAGCATCTCGCGGCTGGGCTGGGCCCGCCCGGTCTCGATAAAACTGATGTGGCGCGTCGAAACCTCAGCCTGCAGGCTGAGGTCAAGTTGAGACAGACGTCGGGCGCGTCGTATTTCCGTCAGGACATGACCGGTGGCTGGCATGAAGAAAACCTCTCGTGGTAACTGAGGCTGATTCTTACGCATTTATTGACCCAAGACCATTACTTCCAAAGTAATTGAACCGCATTATTATTGGCCCGATGATGATGTCCATGTCGATCAAACCCGGTCGGCATTTATTGAATCAATGCGAAAGGAGCTCTGTCATGAAAATCCCGAGTCTGACCACGACGCTGCTGGTCAATGTTATCTGCTCCGCCACGGCCGGGGCCGTGCTGGTGATTGCGCCTGCGGCCATGACCGGCATTATCGGTGAGGTGCCCGCGTGGCTTTGTCAGCTGGTCGGCGCCGGCCTGATGCTGTTTGCCGGCTGGGTATACTGGATATCCCGAAGGCTGCCGGATGCACGCATCGGTGTTACCTGGGTATTTGCGCTGGATATGGTGTGGGTGCTCGGCGTACCGGTGGTCATGCTGGTGTTTGCCGATTACCTGACGCTTTGGGGGCACCTGCTGCTGGGCGGATCGGCGCTGCTGGTAGCGGATTTTGCCTGGCTGGAGTGGTACTGGGTCAAACGCATGCCCGACAGCAGCCGCTTGCACGCCAACGCTGCCTGACGGCTGACGGGTCAGGTGTTGACGACCAGTCGGTTGTTATTGTCACGGCTGCGTTTGATCAGCTCTTCGTGGTTGGCTGCATGAGTCGATTTGCACAACCGGTCATAAAGTACCACGTTGACAGATGCTGCCAGATTCATGCAGCCGATGGTGGGCACAAACACAACATGGTCGGCGGCATCAATCATGTTTTGCGGGAGTGAACCGTCTTCCGGACCAAAAACATAGAGGGCCTGCCGGGGGTGTTCAAACTGCGGCAGCGGGGTGGCACCTTCGGCAAACTCGACACAGACCAATGCGGTACCTTCCGGCAAGTCTGTCAGCAAATTGTTGACCTGGACCAATGGGGTTTTAGATGTGATATTTTTGGTGTCGGTCTGATATTTTACGGCGCGTAAGAAGCGCTCGCCTGTGTAGCGCACCGCGCTGGCCTGGTAGCAGCCGGCGGCGCGCATGACCGATCCCACATTCTCCGGGCTTTTGGGGTTATACAAACCAATGAGTGTCGGCAATTTAGTTGTCCTTGAACACCGGCGCGCGCTTCTCGAAGTACGCCACGACTGCCTCGTTCTGGTTGGCAGAACCGATGAGTTTGTGAATTTCCTCGCGCTCTGCGGCAAACTGTTCGGCAGCCTCGGCCTTGAGCTTGCGCGTCAACAATCGTTTGGCAGCGCGCACTGCATCGGGGCTTCGGCCGGCAATCTCGGCCGCGAGCGTTTGGGCTGCTAGCAACGGATCTTCCGCTAAATGGGTGACCAGCCCCAGTGCATAGCCTTCGTCTGCCGGCAGAATCCTGGCTGTATAGACCAGGTCGCGGGCAACATCGGGACGCACCAGATGTGACAGCATCAGGGTGCCGGTCATGTCCGGGATCAGGCCCCAGAACGTCTCGCGTACAGACAGTTGTGTACCGGGGTGAGCGATGCGGATGTCAGCGCATAGTGCAATCTGCATGCCGCCACCCAGCGCATGGCCCCGCAGGGCAACAATGACCGGTACCGGAACCTCCTGCCAGACCCAGCACACCTGTTGCGCCAGATGCGTGATGGCGTCGTCGGACACCATGGTGCCAATGGTGGAGGTGCTGCCATCACGTTGTGACATGCCTTTGAACGAGCCAAAATCCAGGCCAGCACAAAAGGATTCGCCCTCACCGGACAACACCACGACGCGAAGAGCGGGCAGTGTTTTAAGGGCTTCGCCGGCAGCAGCCAGCGACTGGAACAGAGCATCGTCCAGGGCATTGCGTTTATCCGCCCGGTTCAGGCGCACATCGGCAATGCCGTTGTTCAGGCTGACCGTGACGCGGTTTTCCTTGATTCCTTCGATGTGCATGGTCTCTCCTCTTATGCTCCCGTCGCGCGGGCATAAATAAAAACATCGGTGGCGTCCGGCTCGCCGTCCGCAACAAATACCTTGCGGACGGTGTCGATAACGTCAAAGCCGGCCCTGTTCAATACGTCGGCAAGCCAATCGCTATTATGGTAGTAGGTGCAAACCCAGTCTATGTCGTTTCTGCTTTGTAATCCTGAGGCAGCGTAGTCGCCTTCCATAAAGCTGATGTAAAGGACGCCGCCTGCATGCAACATGTTTTTGGCGTCGCGAATGAAGGCCATGACTTCTTCCCGGTCCAGGTAGGGGAAGCAGAAGCCGGCCACGATCGCATCGTAGTACTCGCCCAGCTCAGCAATCTGTCGGCAGTCCATTACCGCAAAGCTGGCAGTGGGGTTGTTGAGCCGGGCCAGCTCTACCATTCGCGGTGACAGATCGATGCCGTGCAGTTTGCGATCGGGGAAATCGTGCAGCAGAAATCGTGCAATATTGCCGGGGCCGCAGGCTGCGTCAAGAATCGAGGCGTTGGCGGGCAGTAGATCCGATAATGGTCCGTAGGTCGCAACGTACGGAGCATGTTCCATATACCGATTTTCGTACTCGGCGGCATACTTGTCGAATGTAGCAATGGTTTCCTTGAGGGCTTCCATTTGCGCTTCCTGGGAAAAGACCTATCGAATTCAAGCTATGCTACCATCAAATCAATAATCAGAATGAAGGGTTAATCATGAGCAAAGGTTTGTTTGATCTGAGTGGCAAGGTCGCACTGATTACCGGCGGCAATGGCGGTATTGGTCTGGGATTTGCCATGGGCATAGCCCGCCAGGGCGGTGACGTGTGTATCTGGGGGCGTAATGAGGACAAGAATCGTCAGGCGGTAGAGCAGCTGCGACCGTTCGGCACACATGTGCATGCCATTACCTGCGACGTGATAGATGAGGCTGTGGTTGAGCAGGCATTTGCCAATACGCTGGCCGAGTTCGGGCGCGTGGATGCCTGTTTTGCCAACGCCGGTGTCGGTGGTGGTGGACGCTTTGATGAGTTGACGCTGGCACAGTGGCGTCGGGTGATGGCGGTCAACCTGGACGGTCTGTTTTTGACCTTGCGGGCAGCGGCGCGCCATATGAAAGCGCGGGCAGAGGCCGGTGACACGGGCGGGCGCCTGATCGCTACCTCATCCATCGGTGCGAAGCTGGGCATGGTGGGCGGGGAGGCCTATGCCGGCAGCAAAGGCGCGGTGTTGTCGATCATGAAAGGCCTGGCAGTGGAATACGCGCGCTATGGTGTCACCGCGAACTCGGTACTACCCGGGCATATCGAGACCGCGATGACCGAAGAGACCTACAAAGGCGAGAAATTCTACAAGGCCGTCATGCCGCGGATTCCGGCGCGCCGCTGGGGCACGCCGGCGGACTTCGAAGGCATTGCCGCCTATCTGATGAGTGATGCCAGCCGCTACCATACCGGTGACAGCTTTGTGATCGACGGCGGCTTTATTATCTGAACGTGCCGGCCTACATTTCACGCAGCGAGTTGTAGGCCTTGCTCAAGGCGATACGTTCGATTTCTTCGCCTGCCTCCAGGTCCGCGAACAGGTCCCGGACCTCCGGAACATTGGAGCTGTCCTTCAGCACCGACAGCAGTTCCTTGATGTAGTCGTCGGCACGGCAACCCAGCCCGTACAAGCCGTCGGGGTCCAGGCTGGCTGCAACTTCAGGTTTCAGGTCAGCTTCCAGCCTGCCCAGGAAGTCGTTGGGGTCTTCGGGGTATGATTTCTGCAGCATGGTATTCAGGATGCGTTCGGCTGCGTTGTCGCGGTATGACGTCAGTGTTTCGACCAGGCGCAGTTCGCGGCGTTGCATCTCTTCGGCCAGCAGTTTGGAGTATTTGTTGTCCATCATGGCAGCCAGCCGACCGTATACATTGGCCAGTTTCTTATGGAAGCTGATCAATATCGTCAAAAGGTGGGCGACTTTGTCATAGCTGGGTACGCGATTCATGCGATCTCCTTGTCCTTGCCGAGCAGTTTCTGGTGATACCCTTCAGCATACCGGTTTCCCCTGCTTCCGTCAGCCCGGGCTCAGCTAAAGTCACGATATCGCCACTGAAAGGTTTATGTCTTGGTGGATTTGGGAGAAAATGCAGCCTGGCTGCGCCGACCAGTGGTGCAATGGCCGGAAACTCGGGGGAAAGCCGCCAGATGATCTTGATGATCGATAATTACGACTCATTTACCTACAACATCGTGCAATATCTCGGCGAATTGGGCGCAGATGTTCAGGTCTACCGCAATGATGCCTTATCGTTGGCGGATATTGAGGCCCTGGCCCCGGCCAAGATTGTGATTTCGCCGGGGCCGTGTTCCCCCAGTGAAGCCGGTATTTCCATTGATGTGATCAGACACTTCGCCGGCAACATACCGATTCTTGGCGTTTGCCTGGGACATCAGGCCATAGGCCAGGCATTCGGTGGTGACGTCATCAGGGCGAGGCAGGTCATGCACGGCAAGCTGTCACCAATCTACCATAACGGTGCCGGCGTGTTCAGCACGCTGCCCAGTCCGTTCACAGCGACCCGTTACCACTCGCTGGTAGTGGATAGCAAAACCCTTCCCGACTGTCTGGAAGTAACAGCCTGGACGCAACTGGACGATGGCCAAATGGACGAGATCATGGGGTTGCGTCACAAGACCATGGCGCTGGAAGGCGTGCAGTTCCATCCGGAATCCATTCTCAGTGAACATGGTCATCAGTTGCTGAAGAATTTTTTGCAGCGCTGACAGTAATAATACAAAAACAGGTGCTTTATGGATATCAAACAGGCGATTCGCCATCTCACTGAACGGCAAGACTTCAGCGCCGGGCAAATGGCGGTGCTGATGCGTGAGCTGATGACCGGTCAGTGTACCGATGCGCAGATTGCTGCGATATTGATTGCCCTGCAGATGAAAGGCATCAAGACTCAGGAGCTGCTGGGTGCGGTGCGTGTCATGCGCGAGCTGGCAACGCCGGTAGCAGTGCCTCCCGATGCCCATCTGGTGGACACCTGCGGCACGGGTGGTACGGGCACCGACACCTTCAATATTTCCACCTCAGCAGCGATGGTCGCCGCTTGTGCCGGCGCCCGCGTTGCCAAGCATGGCAACCGGGGTGCCACCAGCAAAAGCGGCAGCGCTGATCTGCTTGAGGCAGCTGGTGTAAAACTGACGATCAGTCCGGAACAGGTGGCGGCCTGCATCGAGGAGCTTGGCGTTGGTTTCATGTTCGCCCCCGGCCATCATAGCGCCATGAAACATGTTATCGGCGCCCGGCGGGAAATCGGTGTGCGCACCATCTTTAACATGCTGGGGCCATTGACCAATCCCGCCTCAGCGCCGAATCAGGTGCTGGGTGTCTTTGATCAGGTATGGATAGAACCGATACTCGATGTGCTCAAGGAACTTGGCTCACGTCATGTGCTGGTGCTGGCCGCTGACGACGGGCTGGACGAAATCAGTATCTCCGCAGTAACCCAGATAGGAGAATTGCGGGACGGCCATATTGTCCGCTATGCCGTCAGTCCGGCGGATTTTGGCATGACCCAGCGTGACGGTATCGCCATGCTGCAGGTCAATTCGCCGCAGGAAAGTTATGAGCTGGTACAAAAAGCCCTGACCTATACAGACGAAGCTGCCGGCGATGTTGTCGCGCTCAATGCCGGGGCGGCAATATATGCTGCCAATCTGGTGGATGATCTGCCTGCCGGTGTGGCCCGCGCGCAGGCGATCCTGCACAGTGGCGAAGCGCTGCAGAAACTGCGGGCACTGGCCAGCTTTACATCAACAATGAACCCGGACTGACGCCGGCGTTACCATGGAGCCGTTGCGGTCCCATGTACGCCCCTTAGCACGCTTGAATATGAGAATGTCATTGTGAATACCAGCACTATTCTGGAAAAAATTATTGCGCATAAACAGCTTGAGATTCAGCGCAACAGCCAGCGTACAAGCCAGGCTGTACTGGAGAAACAGGCAGTGGACACCATGTCGGACCGGCGCGGCTTCATCCGCGCATTGCGGGTGCGCATGGAGGCACAACAGGCAGCGGTGATTGCCGAGATCAAGAAAGCCTCGCCGAGCCAGGGCCTGATCCGGTCGGATTTTGATCCGGCCCTTATTGCGCAACAATATGCAGAGGCGGGTGCCACCTGCCTTTCCGTGCTGACCGATGAGCAGTTCTTTCAGGGCAGCACCCTGTATCTGCAGCAGGCACGTGCGGCCTGTGAGCTGCCGGTGATCCGCAAGGACTTCATCATTGACCCGTATCAGGTGGCCGAAGCCGGCGCTATGGGTGCCGATTGTATCCTTTTGATTGTAGCCGCACTGAATCCGCCCCGACTGCGTGACCTGGCCGGTGTCGCACAGGACTTTGCACTGGATGTACTGGTGGAGGTGCACAACGAGACCGAGCTCGATATTGCGCTATCGGCCGGTTTTGATCTGATTGGTGTCAACAACCGCAACCTGCATGACTTCCATACTGATCTGGAAACCACCTTCCGTCTGGCCGCGCTGGCCCCGGACGATAAGCTGATTGTCACGGAAAGCGGTATTGCCAACGCCGGCGATGTCAAGCGTATGATGTCTCAGGGGATTTACGGGTTCCTCATCGGTGAGACCTTTATGCGCGCCGACAACCCGGGCGACAAACTGCGCGAACTGTTCGCCTAGAGGCTCCCTGACACTAAATTGTTCAGCGCCGCAGCCGATACCCAAGGAAGGTCACCTTCTTACGGCATTCGCGCGGGTTGGGCATGGTTGCTTCCTACTTTCTGACGACGTTGTTCCTGCTATGCCTCATGTTGGCAGGCTTGCTGCTGGCACAACAGGCTGCGCAGCGCCAGGGACAGCATGTCAGTCGCCTGTCCCGGCTATCGGCTCTGGAATCGCGGCGTCGGCAAGTGCATCAGACTGCGCGGGCCCTGCAGCAGATGGAGACGGACCCGGAAATAGTGGCGCTGCTGTTCGGCAGTCTGCTGGAGGACCTGCAGACCATCAAGGCGCTGGATCCGGTGCGCAGCGACCTTGATAAACAGATCAAAGAGGCTGAAGCGGCCAGCAGGCAGAGCGGCGGTAACAGCAATGCCGGCAGCAGCGCGGCAGTGGCGACAGAAGAAGAGCTCGCCATGACGCAGCGCCATATCCAGCGTGCCATGAAGATCTTTGTGTCGATGTATAAAAGCGACAAAATCAGCGCTGGCCAATACCAGGCATGTCGTGACAAGTTGCGCATGCTGGGTTTGCGGGTCGCGGTCAATTCCTGCCTGTTGATGGCCCAGCGTGCAGTTGACAGCGAAGACACCGTCAAGGCGATGTCGTGTTTTCGGCGTGCAGAAAGCTTCCTGGGTATGAAAGGTCTGCCGGGCACTGAAATTACCGAGAAAAAAGCCTATATCCGCACCGAGCGTGAGAAGCTGATTGCAGAATCGGCTGCCGGGCGAGGTCTGCTTTTGATGGCAGCGCCCGATTAGCGTGTGCCATACACAACAATGGTCTGACCGCTGACGGTAATCAATTGCTGCTCTTCCAGGGTTTTGAGTACCCGTCCGGCCATTTCGCGTGAACAGTTCACCAGACGCCCCAGCTCCTGGCGCGTTATTTTTATCTGCATGCCGTCGGGGTGAGTCATGGCGTCTGGCTCCCGGCTCAGTTCAATCAGCGTGCGCGCTACGCGTCCGGTGACATCATAGAAGGCCAGGTCTCCTACCTTGCGCGTGGTATTCCGCAAGCGGCTGGCCATCTGCTTGCCAATTGTGAACAGGATCTCAGGGTGCATGCGGATATACTGGTCAAATTTCTCGTAGCTGATTTCGGCAATCTCGCACTCGGTCTTGGCGCGGCAGCTGGCGCTGCGTTCCTTGCGTGTGTCGAACAGGCCCATCTCACCAAAAAAATCGCCGGGGTTCAGGTAGGCGACAATGACCTCCTTGCCTTCGTCGTCCTCCAGCACTACCGATACTGTGCCGCGCATGATGTAATACAGCGTAGTCGGCACGTCGCCAGCATAGATTAAGGTCTGATTGCGGTCATATTTTCGCAGGTGACTGTAACTGAGGAAATTTTCCAGATCTGCTATATGCGGGGTGATGGCCATTAATGCCATTAATGTGTTCTCCTGACCCTGATTCCTCTGCCAATCCTACCCCATTGTAGAGCGGCTGGCTAACCTTTGACGATGGTCTGTGGTAATCTTGCGACCCCCGACAGCAGGCGTCGGACGAACTGAAGGAGAGGCTAATGAAGGCAACAGTGCGCTGGGTGGATAATGCCATGTTTCTGGGTGAATCGGGCAGCGGGCATACCGTGGTCATGGATGGTCCGGAGGCCAACGGCGGCCGTAACGTTGGTATTCGGCCCATGGAAATGTTGCTGATCGGTGCCGGTGGCTGTTCGTCATTTGATGTGGTCAGCATTCTGAAAAAATCCCGCCAGGAAGTGACCGGCTGCGATGCGGAAGTCACTGCCACGCGTGCCGATGCGGTGCCCGCCGTTTTTGAAACCCTGAATCTGCATTTCCGCATCAGTGGCAGGAACCTGAGTGAGAAGCAGGTTGAACGTGCGGTTGAATTGTCGGCTGATAAATATTGTTCCGCCACCATCATGCTGGCAAACGGTGGCGTCAAGGTCAGTCACAGCTTCGAGATTATCGAGATCTGACCGGACTAGCGCCGCAACAGTTCGAGTTCGATGGCTTTCAGCAACAGATTCAGGCTCAGGGTCGGAATGTCCTGTTCCGGGAAGCGTTCGGCCAGCCCGGCGCAGATGCTGGCAAAATCCTTACCGTCACGCAGCATTTCCAGCAGGCAATGCATGTGGGCGTTGATGCGCTGGAATTGCATCCGGTGCTGCACGCGCCGCACCAGGTAGAAGTTGCCTTCCGCCAGTGCCTCCCGGCTCGCCCGTTCGACCCCGAAGGGTACATCGCCCGGTTGCACCTGATCGCTGGCCAGGAATTTTTGCATGGCTGCCCAGTACTTCTCCAGGTCGAACTCGCTGTGCAGCAGCGCCCAGTCGTCACGCACCTGCCAGCGTGCCGTTGGCCATTGGTCGGCAGGCAATCGCTGCAGGTCTGCCAGGGTGAACACGGTTTGATCAGCACGGTCAAAAAGCGCAATCAGCAGGGTTTCCAGTTCAATGATATCGAGCATGGCCGGTAACCCGCCAAACTGTGAATGCCGGCTGGCAAAGTCATGCAGATTCTCGCCCAGCAGGCTCATGGGGCCGGGGCGCGGTGGATGTTGGGCCAGGTACTCAAGCCACAGGCGTGTGTACACCTCATCGCCGAGGGTGTGGTACAGGATGGGGTAGAGCTCAGCGGAAATATTGATCAGCCGCTGGTGGTAGGCGTTGTTGTAAATGCTCAGTGCTTCAACCTGGCTGAGCCCGCGGTGTGGCGAAAACATCCGGCTGATGTCTTCGCTGCTGTCGCGCAGGTCCTGGGGTTTGGTGATCCAGTCCCAGAACGCCTGTTGTTCGTCTTCCCAGCGCATGGTCATGCCTGCTGCTGATGGGCTGATCCGGCCAATGCGGCTTGCTGCAGCTTTCGCGCCTGGTCCAGCTCCTGCATCAACTCGGTGAAGGCCGGAATATGATCGTCGCGCTCCAGCAAGGTCGCCACCGCACCGGTGTGTTCACAGGCCTTGCTGTACAAGGCCCAGACCTCGTCACTGACCGCCTGGTCGTGCGTATCAATGATGTGGCTGACATTGTGGGTGTGACCAGCCAGGTGGAACTGCTGCACGCAGTCGGGCCGGATCGCCTGGATCTGCGCCAGCGGGTCCAGGCCCAGATTGAAGCTGCTGACATAGACGTTGTTCACATCCAGCAGGATTTTGCAGCCGGTGTCGGCCACCAGCGCGTTGATGAAATCAGCCTCACTCATGTCCGATGATTTAAACTGCAGGTAGACTGACGGGTTTTCCAGCACAATGTTCTGTTGCAGGGTGTCCTGGATCTGTGCGACTTTGCTGCTGACCTGCGCCAGAGTCTGCCGGTTATACGCTATCGGCAGCAGGTCATGCGAGGTGCGGCCGTGCAGCCCGGTCCAGCACAGATGGTCTGATACCCAGGCCGGCTGACATTCGTGAATCAACTGTTTGAGCTGTCGCAGGTAGTCGTCATCGGGCGCTTCAGCGGAGCCGATGTTGAAGGACAGGCCGTGCAGGACTACCGGGTAGTGCTCGCGGACCTGGCGCAAAATGGCGCGAGGTCGACCGCCGGGCGCCAGATAATTCTCCGTGATGAGCTCAAACCAGTCGACCGCCGGCAGGTGCTTGAGCACATAGTCGTAGTGGGGGCTGCGCAGTCCGATTCCGAAACCAAGCATGGCGTTCCCCATTGCGCCCGGGTGCTTTACAGCGATGACAGGACGGTGCCGCCAAGCTTTTCGCACAGCGATTCGGACAGAGCCTTGTCGCCTGTGTAAACACCCACAAAACCTATGCCATGACAGGTGTTCTGCCCGGCACAGCTGGCGTTGGCGTTGCCCTTGCAGGCGCTAAGTCCGGCACAGGTGAATACATCGTTACAGTACGCCACATGGACTGCCTCTTCGGCGAGTGTGGTGTCTGGTGTTGCGGTCAGGTTGGCCGCTTCGCTGCCACCCATAACCTGGCACATGGCGGCGGAGAAATTGGCGTTACCCGTGCTCACTGCCACAAAGCCGACACCGCTGCAGCTGTTAGCGCCGGCGCCAGCTTCGTTGCCCAGGCCCTTGCAGGCGCTCTGGCCTGCTGCGTGTACGCTCTGGCAGAGGCTGATCTTGACTGGCGCGTCAGGGTTTTTGCTCTCCACATCAAAAGCAGCCATACCGGAGCCGGACATCATCAAAGCCGCGGCAGCCGATGCCAGTGTAAAACCGTCTGTCTTTTTCATGTGCAGGTTCTCCTGAAGCTCATTGACCGTCAATTGGTCGAGCTTCCATTATGCGCCAAGTGTGCCTGAATACGCGCTTAACAGTCAGCATTAAAGCGCGAAAAGCTCCGTATTGCAGTGTTTTACGCTGTCCAGACTTTACTGGATTATCTCACTGTGCGGCGCGAATACAAGCGGTTGCGTCAATTTGTCACAAGCTGCTGAAGATGCTCAATGCGGGCCTGCAGGCGGTCCAGGCGCAGGCGCAGGGCATCCAGCTCCTCTGTGAAATGCTGAGTCTGCTGTCTGGTAGGCGTCAGTGCGGCCTCTTCCTGAACAAAATCGGTGATATCACGCTTCAGTGCGTCAGCTGCCTTCATGACAGTGTCGCGCCCATGTTCCCAGCTGTTGGCCGCGGCCCGTGTGCCTATATCGCCCAGCACCGGTCCCAGCAGATCCTGCCAGTTGATGTCGAGATCGGTCAGAGCCCGGTGCAGTCGCTGTATCAGTTGTACGTCACCGCGAAGTTCGATGTCAGGGTCGTGCAGGGCGGCGGCCGGATCATCGCTGAACAATAGTCTGCTCAGGGCTCGACGGGTCCCCGTGACACTGGCGTCCGGGTGATCCTGAGGTGCCGACAGCAGCATGATCCGGTCGTGGTGTATGCTCAGGCTGATCTGCCAGCGCGGCGTGCTGGTGCAGCTGACAGTAATGGTTTTCCCGCCAGCGGCTGCGGCCAGCACCCGCAGGATATGCGGGTCACGGGCGATCAGCCGGTTGATGGCAAATTCGACAGGTTGCAGCAGTGCAGATGCCAGCAGAGACAGAGCCATGGGGCCGCCGTTACTTGTACCCGACATGAACGGCACTGATGCCGCCCAGCAGGTTGTGATACTTGCAGTCGCGGAAACCGGCATCCTGCATCATTTCGCGCAGGGTTTCCTGGTCCGGGTGCATGCGGATGGATTCGACCAGATAGCGGTAGCTGTCGGCATCCCCGGTTACCGCCTTGCCCGCTACCGGCCACAACGTGGACCAGGCGTCATAGGCCTTGCCGAGCAAGGGGTTGACGGGCTTGGAGAATTCCAGCACCAATGCCCGGCCGCCCGGTTTCAGGGTGGCATACATGGAGCGCAGGGCCGCGTCCTTGTCGGTAACGTTACGGAGTCCGTAGGCGATGCAGATGCAATCAAAGCTTTCATCGGCAAACGGCAGTTGCTCGGCGTTCACCTGAGCGATACTGACATTGCCGGTAATGCCCTTGTCGATAAGCCGGTCGCGGCCGACCTTGAGCATGGAATCATTGATATCAGCCAGCACCACGTGCCCGCTATCGCCGACCAGGGGTGAAAAGCGCATTGAAAAATCACCGGTGCCTCCGGCCAGGTCAAGCACTGTCTGCCCGGCACGCACCCCGCTGAGTTCAACCGTGAAACGTTTGATAACGCGATGCGTGCCCATGGAAATCAGATCATTCATGGCGTCATAGCGGTTGGCCACGGAATGAAAAACCTGCCCGACGCGCTGAGCCTTGTCACGGGTGCTGACAGTCTCGTATCCGAAATGCGTTGTGTCATTCTGGTGTTGATCTGTCTGCTGCGGTTTGTCGCTCATAGGGTCACTGTCCGCCGGCGTCGCCGGCATTGCGGTCTGGATCAACAATCTTAATGGCTTGCGTGCCTGCTGGCAACGCATCACGACTGGCCTGCGCCTGCTGCAAACGGGTCAGGTACTGTTGCCAGCGTTCCTGCTGGTGCTCGCCCAGGTCACGCAGCAGCTCCCAGCTGTAGATGCCGGAGTTGTGGCCGTCGTCGAAGCTCAGGCGGATGGCGTACTGCCCGATTGCTTCAAGCGCAGTCATGCTGACGTGGCGTTTGCCGGTTTGCAGCTTTTCCTGACCCTTGCCGTGGCCCTTGACCTCGGCGGACGGAGAATACACGCGAAGCAATTCTGCGGGCAGCTCAAAACGGGTGCCGTCACTGTACTGCAACTCCAGCAGCCCGCTTTTTCTGCGCAGGCGAATGTCCGTCGGGGCCGGTGCGCGCTGATCAGAGGCTCCGGCGCCGGTCACAGGATAAACCGGCTCAGATCTTCATTGCGTGCCAGGTCACCCAGCTGCTTCTCGACGTACTCGCTGTCGATGGTCAGGGTTTTGTTGTCGCCTACGGACAGGTCGGCGGCGGTGAAAGAAACTTCCTCCAGTAATCTCTCCATGACCGTATGCAGGCGGCGGGCACCGATATTCTCGGTGCGCTCATTTACTTCCCAGGCAATTTCCGCGATACGGCTGATGCCATCCGGGGTAAACGTGACAGCCAGATTCTCTGTGGCCAGCAATTGCTGGTACTGTTCGGTCAATGACGCATTGGGTTCGGTCAGGATGCGTTCGAAATCATTCGCAGTCAG
Source organism: uncultured Gammaproteobacteria bacterium (assembly GCA_913058135.1). GTDB lineage: Bacteria > Pseudomonadota > Gammaproteobacteria > Pseudomonadales > Pseudohongiellaceae > Pseudohongiella. The sequence goes on along the minus strand of CAJXPR010000077.1, from coordinate 1,807 downwards.
CGCATCCAGCTCAACGCGAATCGGCAGGCGACCCTGCAGCTCGGGAATAAGGTCCGATGGCTTGGACAGGTGGAAGGCGCCGGAGGCGATAAACAGTATATGATCGGTTTTGACGCTGCCGTATTTGGTCGTGACGGTGGAACCTTCAATCAGCGGCAACAGGTCTCGCTGCACACCTTCACGCGACACGCCACTGTTGCCTGAGTCGCCACGCTGCGTCACCTTGTCGATTTCGTCGAGAAACACAATGCCGGTCTGTTCGGTGACATCTATGGCCTGGTTCTTGATTTCCTCTTCATTGATAAGTTTGGCCGCCTCCTCTTCGCGCAGCAGTCGCAATGCCACTTTTACCGGCATGCGGCGTGACTTCTTGCGGCCGGTATTCATCGATGAAAACATGTTTTTCAATTGACTGGTCATTTCTTCCAGTCCGGGTGGTGCCATGATTTCCACGCCTGCGGGGTTGTCGCTGACGCTTATTTCGATCTCCTTGTCGTCCAGTTCGCCCTCACGCAATTTCTTGCGGAACATCTGCCGCGTGGGTGACGGTTCAGCCAACGGTGAGCTGTCACTGTTGTCGGTACGATTGTCGGTAGTGCGCGCCGGCGGCAACAGGGCGTCCAGTACGCGCTCTTCGGCAGCGTCCTCAGCCCGGTGCTGAACCTTGCGGATCTGATCTTCACGCAGCATCTTGACGGCGATATCGACGAGATCGCGAATGATGGATTCGACATCACGTCCGACATAACCGACTTCGGTAAACTTGGTGGCTTCAATCTTGATAAACGGCGCATTGGCCAGCTTGGCCAGACGGCGGGCAATTTCGGTTTTGCCGACACCGGTGGGTCCGATCATCAGAATGTTCTTGGGTGTGATTTCCTGACGAATATCAGTGCCCAGCTGCATGCGGCGCCAGCGGTTGCGCAGCGCAATCGCCACTGCGCGCTTGGCAGATTTCTGTCCGACAATATGCCGGTCGAGTTCCGAGGCTATTTCTCGTGGAGTCATGGTGGTCATTACGTCATCCTGTGGGGCGGGCTAAATGGCCCAGCCCAGATAAAAGTAAAGTGGGGCGGATCAGACGGGATCAGCCCAGATCAAGTTCTTCAATGATGTGCTGGTGGTTGGTGTAGACGCAGATGTCAGCAGCAATGCCGAGGCTCTTGCTGACAATGTCACGTGCTTCCATATCGGTGTTGAAATACAGCGCACGGGCCGCCGACAGTGCAAATGAACCACCGGAGCCGATAGCCATCAGACTGTCTTCCGGTTCGATGACATCGCCGTTGCCGGTTATGATCAGCGATGCATCCTTGTCAGCCACCACCAGCAATGCTTCCAGGCGCCGCAGCGAGCGGTCGGTGCGCCAGAGCTTGGCCAGTTCTACTGCCGAGCGCACCAGCTTGCCGTGATGCTTGTCGAGTTGTTCTTCAAATCGCTCAAAAAGGGTAAAGGCATCGGCTGTGCCGCCGGCAAAACCGGCCAGCACCTGATCCTTGTACAGACGGCGGACCTTGCGGGCATTGCCTTTGAGCACTGTGTTGCCCTGTGATACCTGGCCGTCGCCGCCGATCACGACTTTGTTGCCGCGTCTTACTGAAAGTATGGTGGTGCCTCGGAACTGCTCCAAACCGTTTCTCCTGTTTTCAGATTCCGCAGCCAGCAGGCAGCGGATGTCATGTCGCTATTTGCGTTGTCGTGTCACTCGTACTGAGTGCAAATATGGGGGCGGGTACTACGCTTTCAAGGCTGGCTGAGGCTGTCTCTTATACACATCTCCGAGCCCACGAGACAGGCAGAAATCTCG
>CAJXPR010000076.1 GCA_913058135.1 uncultured Gammaproteobacteria bacterium | reverse complement strand
CTACACAGAGTAGATCGTCGGCAGCGTCAGATGTGTATAAGAGACAGGCCCTGGACTATGAATGTAATGAGGTGATGCTGGAAGCGGGCCCCACCCTGAGTGGTGCCATGGTGCAGGCAGGCCTGGTGGACGAAGTCGTGATTTACATCGGTGCCCGCTTTCTGGGCAGTGACGCCTTGCCGTTGTTTCACCTGCCGGGCATCAATCGCATGCAGGACCACATCGCCCTGGAGATCACGGATGTACGGCAGATTGCCGGGGATTGTTGTATCACCGCCCGTCTCAAGCATGTTGACAGGCAGCCGGGATAGAAAGCCGGGATAGAAAGCCGGGATAGAAATCCGGAATAGAGAGCCAGGAAAAACCGATATGTTTACCGGAATAATTGAATCGATTGGTACCGTCGACGAGTTTAAACTGCGTGGCGATGAATGGCGCCTCAAAGTTCGCTGCCCGGCACTGGATCTGACTGACGTACAGCTGGGTGACAGTATCGCAGTCAGTGGCTGCTGCCTGACCGTGACCCAGTTGGGCAGCGACAGTTTCTGTGCGGATGTGTCAAACGAGAGTATCAGCCTGACCACATTCCAGTATCTGCAGGCGGGCGCCAGGGTTAATCTGGAAAAGGCGCTGACGCCGCAGACGCGTCTGGGCGGTCACCTGGTCAGTGGCCATGTGGACGGTGTCGGCGAGTTGCTGTCGCAGGACAATGACGGTGGCAGCTGGCGCCTGAAGTTCAGGGTACCTGACGGGCTGGCGCGCTATATCGCCCAGAAAGGCTCGGTCTGTATCGATGGCACCAGTCTGACGGTGAACACTGTAGAGGGTGCCTGCTTCAGTGTTAACATAATTCCGCACACACAGCAGGCAACCGTTATACACACCTACCGGGTGGGACAACGGGTCAATATTGAAGTGGATCTGATAGCGCGTTATCTGGAACGCCTGGTGCTCGGCGAGCGAGCGGCATCTGCGACCAGCGCCACCGGATTGACCAGGGCGTTTCTGGCCGATCACGGCTTCGATAGCTGATCAGTCTTACATACACAGTGCAACGCAAGTAGCGAGAAATATGAAACTCAATACGATTGAAGAGCTGGTTGAAGATATCCGCCAGGGTAAAATGGTTATTCTGATGGATGATGAGGATCGCGAGAACGAAGGCGATCTGGTCATTGCCGCCGAGAAGGTGCGTGCAGAAGACATCAATTTCATGGCCAAAAATGCGCGTGGGCTGGTGTGTCTGACATTGACCCGGCAGCGTTGTGAACAACTTGATCTGCCACTGATGGTGAGCCGCAACAATACGCCGTACAACACCAATTTTACTGTGTCCATTGAAGCGGCCACGGGTGTTACTACCGGCATTTCGGCAGCCGACCGGGCGGTGACCATTCGTGCCGCCGTAGCGCGTGATGCCAGGCCGCACGATATTGTGCAACCCGGTCATATATTCCCGATCATGGCCCAGCCCGGCGGTGTTCTGCGTCGCGCAGGCCATACTGAAGCCGGTTGTGACCTGGCCCGGCTCGCAGGCATGGAGCCGGCGGCAGCCATTGTCGAGATCATGAATGAAGACGGCACCATGGCGCGCCGCCCCGATCTGGAAGTCTTTGCTGAACAGCATGGCCTGAAAATCGGCACCATCGTGGATCTGATACACTACCGTATCGCCAATGAACATACGGTCGTGCGCAAGGACAGCAATAAAATCCGCACCGAACACGGCGAGTTCACCTTGCATACCTTTGAAGACACCATCTCCGGTGGTACTCACATGGCGTTCACCATGGGTGAGTTTACCCAGGACGATCCGGTCATGGTACGGGTGCACATCGCCAGCACCTTGCGCGATGTGTGTGATGTGGTGGTGCCCGGCCAGACCAGCTGGTCATTCAGCCGCGCACTGGAGCGTATTGCTGCCGAAGGCTGCGGGGTGGCCGTGCTGCTGTCGGGCGACGACTACGAAGAAGACGTCAATGAAAGTATCAACAGTGTGCTGACCGCCAAGAAGATCATTCCGCGCCGGCATCGGCACGCCGGCAGTGACGTCACCATCGGCACCGGGTCGCAGATTCTGCGTGACCTGGGCGTTGGCAAGATGCGCCTGCTGAGTTATCCGGCGAAATACAATGCGCTGACCGGGTTCGACCTGGAAGTGGTGGAGTTTGTTGAGTTCGAAGTGCCGGCGTGATTGCAGCCCGTTGTGCATAATCAGGAATTTTTAATCAGGGGACCAGAGCATGAGCAATATCCGCACAATCGAAGGTGATTTTCTGCCGGGCAAGGGCAAATACGTTATCGTCGCCTCGCGTTTCAACAGCTTTATCGTGGAAAAGCTGATTGATGGCGCGGTTGATACCTTGCGTCGTCACGGCGTCAAGGACGACCAGATAACGCTGGTATGGGCACCCGGTGCCTACGAATTGCCATTGTTGACCAAGCACGTACTGGCCAAGGGCTCCTATGATGCGGTGGTGGCACTGGGCGCGGTTATCCGTGGCGGCACGCCTCACTTCGAGTTTGTTGCCGGCGAATGCGTCAAGGGCCTCAGTCAGGTGGGTCTGGATGCCGGTGTGCCGGTGGCGTTTGGGGTGCTGACCGTTGATACCATCGAGCAGGCCATCGAGCGTGCCGGCACCAAGGCCGGCAACAAAGGTGCCGAAGCCGCGATGGGCGCTATCGAGATGGTCAGCGTCATTAACAAGCTGGGGGCATGAACGCGTGATTGAGATTCCAGGGGTCAGTGGTTCATTGCCGGACCAGGCGGTGCCCGAGACGGATCCGCAGAGCAAAAATGCCGAGGCAGCCAAGGGCAAGAAGCTGAACGAACGGCAAAAGGCGCGACGGATGCTGTTGCAGGCCCTGTATCAATGGGAGATTGCACGCGCGCCGGTGGCTGACATCATGGCGGAATTCCTGGTCTATTATCAGGGCAAAATCGATCGGGAATTTTTCAAACAGGTTTTCCCCGAAGTGATAGCGCATGTGGGTGAGCTGGATGAAATGATGCAGCCATGGCTGGATCGCGAAATAAAGTCACTTGACCCGATTGAGTTGTCTCTGCTGCGCCTGGGGCTTTACGAACTGGCACACCGGATTGATGTCCCCTATAAAGTCGTGATTAACGAGGCTGTTGAACTGGCCAAGGTGTTTGGCGCCACGGACGGCCATAAATACATCAATGGCGTGCTGGACCGGGCCGCCAGACAACTGCGAGCACTGGAACAGCGTGGCACTGGCCGAATTTGAGCTGATCAGGCAGTATTTCAATACCGCTGAGTTGACATTCCCGCGCCCGGGTATCGTGCTGGGGCCGGGTGATGACTGTGCGTTACTGGCTGTGCCGGCAGACTCTCACCTTGCGATGTCGATGGACACGCTGAACGCAGGTGTGCATTTCCCGGTTGATGCCGATGCCGCCGAGTTGGCCCAGCGTTGCCTGCGTGTCAATCTCAGTGATCTGGCTGCCATGGGCGCAGAGCCGCTGGGCTTCACACTCTCCCTGAGTCTGCCGGAGGTCAGCGCCTCCTGGTTACAGGGATTCAGCCAGGGCCTGGCGGCGTGCGCCAGTCACTATCAGTGCAGTCTGGTGGGCGGCGATACCACCCGCGGTCCGTTGGCCATTACCATCCAGGTTCATGGCCTGGTGCCGGCGGGTCAGGCGCTGCGCCGCACCGGCGCGCAGCTTGGTGATGGCATTTATGTGACCGGGACTCTGGGTGACGCAGCACTGGCGCTACCCTACCTGACACAACAGCCCGGCTTTGAGCTGTCAGCATTGAATCTGGCTGATCAGCAGGCCCTGCACGCCGCATTCTATCGCCCGGATGCCCGTCTTGATGCCGGTATGGCCCTGCGTGGCCTGGCGTCGGCGGCCATCGACATCTCCGATGGTCTCGCTTCTGATCTGCTGCATGTTCTGCAGGCCAGTGCCGGCGCGCGGGCCGCGCCAGGCGCGGTGATCGATAGCGCAACATTGCCGGTGTCTGATGTATTTGCCCGCCTGGTCGGCGGCTCTGACCGGCTGGCCATGGCACTGGGCGGGGGCGACGACTATGAATTATGCGTCACAGTGCCGCCACGGCATGAGGCCCGGGCGCAGGCGGCCGTGCAGGCCCTGGGCATTGCATTTACCCGCATTGGTGAGGTAGTGGCCGATTCCGGTATCATGGTCAGGGACAGCGGTGGAGCATGCCAGCCGCTAACACTCACTGGTTATCGACATTTCGGGAATCAAGACAATGAATAAGACGCCAGCGTCCGTGTGGCGGAATCCGATACATTTTCTGGCTTTCGGGCTGGGCAGCGGGGCAGCGCCAAGAGCGCCCGGAACCTTTGGTACGGTTGCCGGGCTCCTGATCTATGTGCTGTTGCCGTCGATGTCGGTGCCGGCATACCTGCTGTTCCTGGCGCTGACCTTTGCATTCGGCGTTTGGCTGTGCGGCAGAACCGCAGCAGATATTGGTGTGCACGATCATGGCGGTATTGTCTGGGATGAATTTGTCGGCCTGTGGCTGACCCTGTTTATGGCGCCGCCGGGCCTGGTGTGGCTGGCCCTGGGATTTTTGCTGTTTCGTGTCTTTGATGTTTTGAAACCGTGGCCAATCGCCTGGTGTGACAAATACGTAGAAGGCGGTCTGGGCATCATGATTGACGATGTGCTTGCCGGGCTCATGGCACTGGCATGTTTGCAGCTGATTGCTGCGCTGATACTGTGAGAGGTTGCATCAGGTGAGAGTCAAATTTGTTGCCCAGGCAACATTGCCCACCGCGTGGGGTGAATTTACCATCCATGGATTTGAGGATCTGGTCACCGGGAAAGAGCATGTTGCTCTGGCTATGGGCGACACGGCCGCCGCCGAGGCGGTGCTATGCCGGGTGCACTCTGAATGCCTGACCGGGGACGCCCTGTTCAGTCTGCGTTGCGACTGCGGGCCCCAGCTGCAATATGCCATGCAGAAGGTGGCGGAGGCCGGCTGTGGCATAATTTTGTACTTGCGGCAGGAAGGTCGGGGGATCGGCCTGCTCAACAAGATCAAGGCCTACTCCCTGCAGGATCAGGGTGCGGACACCGTGGAAGCCAATGAACAGCTGGGCTTTGCTGCGGACGGGCGCGACTATGAGGTCTGCAAACCCATGCTGGCACACTTTGGTGTGAGCAATGTTCGACTGTTGACCAATAACCCGGAGAAGGTGGCGGCGCTGGAGTCACTCGGAATCCGGGTGTCCGAGCGCGTGCCGATCGAGACCGGTCTTAACACGCACAATGAAAGTTACCTGGCGGTCAAGGTCAGCAAGATGGGGCATCTGCTCAAGCGTTGAACGTCACTGACGCGCCCGGTCGATGTGAGCGCACATCTGCCGGGCGCCCTGTAATGCACGCAAGCTGTGACGTTGCACCAGGTCGGGTGGAATGACATAGAGATGCTGATCGGCCACCGCCTGCAGTTGCGGCCAGCGTAGCCACTCATCCAGCCACGCCGGCGCTTCAGCTGACGAGCCGCTGGCAATGATGACCTCCGGGTTGCGCGCCAGGACGTCCTCCAGGTTCACTTTCGGGCCTACCGGCAGCCCGGCAAAAATATTCTGCCCGCCGCACAACGCTATCATGTCGTTGATCAATTCCTGGCCGCCGACGCTGATCATGGGGCTGTGCCAGACCTGGTAGAAGACACTTACCGGTTCCCGGCTGCCAAATTCTGCCTGCAATTGTTGTATCTGATCGCTGAATTGACGGTTGAGTGCCTCACCCTGCGCGGCGTGTCCGGTCAGTTGCCCGAGTCGCGCCAGGTGTTCGCCGACGCTGCGCAGCGAATCCGGTTCAGCAATATACACCGGGAAGCCGAGTGCGGACAAACGGTTCAGGGCGCCGCGTGGATTACCACTGCGCCAGGCCACGATCAGGTCCGGTTGCAGGGCTACAATACGTTCCATGTCCAGCGCATCATAACGACCTACCACAGGCAGGGTGAGGGCTTCGGGCGGGTAGTCACTGTAGTCCATGACCCCTGCCAGTTGGTCGCCAGCGCCCAGACTGAACAGCAACTCGGTCATGGACGGGGCCAGGCTGATAATACGTTGCGCCGGAGCCGGCAGCGATAGGCGGTTGCCGTCATCGTCGATGACGCTGGGTCCCTCGTCCGCAGCATGGGCCGGTGCCATCATGACCAACACCAGTGTTATCAGCACCATGATGAAGTCAGCGCTGCGGGCGGGCATGCCAGACATGCTATCAGACATGCTAGTAGTCGATCCCCTTTTGCACGCGAACGCCGGCGTTAAAGGCGTGTTTGACATCGGTAACGTCGCTGACCGTGTCAGCGAGTTCGATCAGGCGGTCATTGGCATTGCGGCCGGTGATGATGACATGCTGATCGGCGGGACGCTCGGTGAGAGCCTTAATGACCTGGTCAGCGTCCAGATAGCCGTAGGTCAGCATATAGGTCAGCTCATCGAGCAGCACGACCTTTATTTCAGGGTTTTTCAGCAGTGCCTCGGCGTGCGCCCAGGTCGATTGTGCGGCCCGGATGTCGGCATCACGGTCCTGGGTCTCCCAGGTAAACCCGGTGTTCATGACATGAAACTCAACCAGCGGATGCGCGTTGAATAACAGGTGTTCGCCGCATTCCCACTGGCCTTTGATGAACTGCACGACGCCGCACTGCAGGCCGTGACCCACGCTGCGCGCCAGCATGCCAAAGGCAGATGAGCTCTTGCCCTTGCCGTTGCCGGTCAGCACCACGATCAGTCCTTTATCAACTGTGGCAGCGGCAATGCGCTGGTCGACGTGTTCTTTTTTGCGTTGCATCGCTTTTTTGTGACGGGCATTGCGATCGCTGCTGGACTCCATAGAGTTTCCTGGTGCTTCTGGGTTGCGTGAATTGAATTGTACCGTGTTGTTTTGCCTTGTGTTGTTCTGCCTTGCGCTATTCCGCACTGGCCTGCGGCGAGCGCGCCGGAATCCTGCAGCGTGCCAGTTTTTCCTCAACGGCCCTGATAATGCCGTCGCGGTCCAGACCAACGGCGGCAAGCATCTCCGGCACGTGGCCATGTTGCAGGAAGGTATCAGGCAAGCCGAGGTTGAGCACGGGCAACTGGAAATCGCGTTGCAACAGAAGCTCGTTGACGGCTGATCCGGCCCCTCCCGCAATGGCATTTTCTTCAACGGTCACCAGCAGTGAATGTTGTTTTGCCAGTTCGGCAATCAGCGCTTCGTCCAGCGGCTTGATAAAACGCATGTCTACCACGGTGGCATCCAGTGTTTCACCGGCGGCAAGGGCGGGCTGCACCATGCTGCCAAAGGCCAGAATGGCAATCCGGTGTCCCTTGCGTTTAACTTGCGCTTTGCCCATGGGCAGCAGCTGCATATCCTGTTCAATGACCGCCGCCGGCCCTTTGCCTCGCGGGTAGCGCACGGCTACCGGGCCAGTGTGCTGATAACCGGTGTACAGCATCTGGCGGCACTCGTTTTCGTCGCTGGGCGCCATGATGACCAGATTGGGAACGCAGCGCATAAAACTCAGGTCGAAACTGCCGGCGTGGGTGGGTCCGTCCTCACCGACCAGGCCGGCGCGATCAATGGCAAACAGCACGTTGAGATTCTGCAGGGCAACATCGTGAATGAACTGATCGTAGCCACGCTGCAGAAACGTCGAGTAAATGGCAACCACCGGTTTCAGGCCGTCACAGGCCATGCCGGCAGCAAAGGTGACGGCGTGTTGCTCAGCGATAGCAACATCATAGAAACGGTCCGGATACCGTTCCGCGAAGCTGTCCATGCCCGAACCGCTGCTCATGGCCGGGGTAATGGCGACCAGGCTGTCATCGCGGGCGGCCATGTCGATCAGCCAGTTGCCGAATACCGTGGAGTAGGTCGGACTACTTGGTTTTGTACCCTGTGGCCGTTTCGGTTTGGCCTCGATCTTGGTCAGCGCGTGCATGCCAAAAGGATCATTCTCCGACGCTTCGTAACCCTTGCCCTTCTGGGTGACGATGTGCAGCAGTTGCGGACCGCGCAACTGTTTGATGTTATTCAGCACCTCGATCAGGCGATGGGTGTCGTGGCCGTCCACCAGCCCAATATAATTGAAGCCGATTTCCTCGAATAAAGTGCCAGGTGACACCATGCCTTTCATGTATTCCTCAGCGCGATGCGCCGCTTTCAGTGCAGGTGGAATATGTGACAGCACTTTTTTGCTGCCGGCACGTATAAAGTTGTAGGGTTTGCTGGCCCACATGCGGGCAAAATAACTGGACAGTCCGCCCACGTTCTTGGAGATGGACATGTTATTGTCGTTGAGGATGACCAGCACATTATCATCCAGTTCCCCGGCGTGATTGAGTGCTTCGAAGGCCATGCCGGCGGTCATGGCGCCATCGCCGATTACGGCAATGACATGACGGTCCAGCGCCTGTTGCCGGGACGCGACCATCATGCCCAGCGCGGCGCTGATTGAGGTGCTGGAATGGCCGACGCCAAAGCTGTCATATTCGCTTTCCGACCGACAGGGGAAGGCGGCCAGTCCGCCGGGCTGACGCATGGTCAGCATCTGCTCGCGACGACCGGTCAGAATCTTGTGCGGGTAGCTTTGGTGACCGACATCCCAGATCAATTTGTCCATTGGTGTATCAAAGACGTAGTGCAGCGCAATGGTCAGTTCGACCACACCCAGGCCCGCGCCGAAATGGCCACCGGTCTGACCCACTGAATAGAGCAGAAACTGACGCAGTTCGCGCGCCAGATCAACAAACTGTTCCGGATCCATCTGTTTCAGCTCGGTCGGTGAATTGACCTGATCCAGCAAAGGGGTTTGCGGACGGCTGAGGGGGATTTCATTGAGCATGGATGTTAAGCCTGTGTGTCATCTTCAAACCTTGAATTATGGGACGCTATGGCGTCTGCCAGTCATGCCGCTTGCCAGCCATAAAGTGTTCAGTGCTGTCGCGAGGTGATGTACACCGCGATGGCCTCCAGCATGACGGCCCGGGTGCCCATGCCGGTCAACGCGGCAATGGCTTCAGCCACCAGTGCCTCGGCCTTGCTGCGTGCGCCCTCCAGGCCCAGCAGGCTGACATAGGTGGGCTTGTTGCGGGCATGATCAGCACCCTGGGTTTTACCCAGCGTCGCGGTATCTCCCACCACGTCCAGTATATCGTCCTGAACCTGAAATGCGAGGCCGATACAGCGCGCATAGTTGCGCAGGGCCGTCAGCGTGTGCGGATCTGTGCAGCCCGCACTCAATGCACCCAGCTCGACACTGGCACTGATCAGGGCGCCGGTTTTCAGGCGATGCATGGTTTCCAGCTCATTGACAGTCAGGGATTTGCCGACCGCGGCCAGATCTATGCCCTGGCCAGCGATCATGCCCTGGCAACCGGCCGACTGTGCGAGCACAGTCAGCATGCGCAGGCGCAGTTCTGCCGACAACCCAGGGGCTTCACCGAGAATCTGGAACGCCAGACTCTGTAACGCATCACCGGCCAGAATCGCCGTGGCTTCATCAAATGCCCGGTGCAGCGTTGGTTTGCCGCGACGCAGGTCATCATTGTCCATGGCAGGCAGGTCATCATGCACCAGCGAATAGCAGTGAATGAACTCGACAGCGCAGGCCGCCACATCGCTGCCGCCGGTGCGCGGGTCGCCGAGTGCTTCGGCGCTGGCGTAGACCAGTGCCGGCCGGATACGTTTGCCGCCCAGCAGTGTGCTGTAACGCATGGCTTCGGTCAGGCGCAAGGGCATGTGTGGCAAGCTGTCGAGGTGTGACGCCATTTGCTCCGAGCAGCGCTGCTGGCAGCCCTGCAGGAAACCGGGCAGGTCAATTTGCGAGACCTGCTGGTTCATGCCCCGGCCTCGTCGCGGCCAGTGTCATCCAGCGACATCGGCGCTGGTTCTCCATCGGCATTGCTGAGTATCTGTACTTTGAGTTCGGCCGCCTGCAGCGCCTGCTGGCATTGCCGGGTGAGCTTGATGCCGGTTTCGAAGGCACTCAACGCTTCCTCCAGGCTCAGGTTTCCGTCCTCCATATCGCTGACCAGAGACTCCAGCTGTGCCAGCGACTCTTCGAAGCCCGGCGTTGCCTGTGCTGCGTCAGTGTTCGCGGTTTTTCGGGTGGTCATGACTGCATCCTTTGTTCGGGAGGTGAATTATCCGTGGTCTGCGCGCTGATGGCAATCAATGTACCTGAGTAAACGCTTGCCCGGACGATAACGCGATTGTCACAATTCTTCCATATACTGTTCAGCAGGTTGAGCCGACATTAAGCTGATGCGGAGGGATGACTGATGAGCCGAATATTGTACGGGGTTTCGGGCGAAGGATCCGGGCATTCTTCGCGGGCAACCGAGATGACGCGACACCTGCTGTCCTGCGGGCACGAGGTCAGGATTGTCAGCTATGATCGTGGCTACCGCAATATGAGTGTGGAGTTCGATGCCATCGAAATAGAGGGTCTGCACATTGTCTGTGACAATAATCGGGTCAGGCCCCTGAAGACCGTGTGGCACAATCTGCGCCGCGGTGGCCGCGCGATCCGGCGGCTGAAGGCACTCAGAGAGCAGGTTCGCGCATTCAGGCCGGATTGTGTGATCACTGACTTTGAGCCGACCACGGCCTGGCTGGCGTGGTGGTGGCGGCTGCCGCTGATCAGTCTGGATAACCAGCATCGCATGCGCTATATGGAGTTTCGTTCACCGGCACGCTTGCTGCTGTCGCGCTGGATCACCGTGTTGCTGATCCGGCTGATGATACCAGCGCCAAGCGCCGCGTTGGCGACAACCTATTATTACGGTGAGCGTAAGAACGACCGTATTTTTCTGTTTCCGCCGATTCTGCGACGTGAGGTGCTGAGCTGCAAACCGACTATCGGCACCCATCATCTGGTCTATGTCACCAGCCACTTTGAGCATCTGCTGGAACTGCTAAAGACCTTCCCTGAACGACAGTTTGTTGTCTATGGCTGCCAGCGTCAGGGCGTTGATGGCAATCTGAGCTACCGTCCGTTCAGCACCGAAGGGTTTCTGCGTGATCTGGAAAGTTGCCAGTCGGTGCTGGCCACCGCAGGGTTCACGCTGATCAGCGAGGCAATATACCTGGGTAAACCCTACCTGGCCCTGCCCATGGCCGGGCAATTTGAGCAGCAGCTCAATGCCATCTGCCTTGAGGAGCTGGGGTTCGGCGTCAATGCGCGCAGGGCCGACCGGGCCGCACTGAGCGATTTTTTTGAGTGCCTGCCGGCGCTGCAGGCCAGGGTGGCAGCCTATGCCGCCGAACATCGTCTGACAGGTCAGCGCGATGCCAATGCTGCGATCAAACGCAAACTGGACATGCTGCTGACTGAAGAATTGCTGACGCAAGACGCCCAGGCGTGTTGACCGCGACCCGGGGGCGCAGTATTCTGCCGCCCTTACCGGGGTGGTTGCATGTCAGACACAAAAGCACAGCAAACAGAACTCGCCGAAACCTCAGCCAAGGGTGTCGATGACGCGGCAGATAATGCTGTGGTCAATGGTACCGGCATTGATAGCCGCGACTGGCGCATCATGTTTGGCCTGGTGGTGACACTGACCTGGCTGCTACTGGGCATGTTGTATATCTCCTCGAATGTGGGTTGGGACAATTTCGCCAGACTGCCGATTGACGAGATGGGCAATTTTCTGGAAGGTGCGTTTGCGCCGCTGGCGTTTCTGTGGCTGGTAATCGGCCTGTTCATTCAGCAGACCATCCTCGCGCAGAACAATCGCGAGCTGTATCACAGCAATGTGGTCTCTGCGCGGCAGGCTGAAGCATTGTCAGCCAACGAGCGCAATGCCCGGCAGGAAACCTTCTTCAAGATTGCCGACAATACCCGGCGGCAACTTGGCGGCATCAGTGGCCTGTTGCTGCAGTCAAGCAAAGGACCCGCCGGTGATGCCTCGATCAGCGATGCACAGTTCATGGAAATGTGGCACCAGTTTGCCACCGGCGATTTCGAAATATTCTCACGGCGCTTTCTGATCCTGTCGGGCCGCAGTGAAAACATGCTGCCGCTGTTCTATGGCACCCAGATCCGCACCACCCATACCGAAAACTTCATAGTCAACTTCGATCGTTTGCTGAAGCTGGCGCGCGAATGCGACAACAACGGCATCATCACCGATGCGCAATTGCACTCCGCCCATGGCCTGCTCAGTTCGCGTATGCGCGAGCTGCATCCGCGCATCAAGTTCCGGCGCTACGAATTGACCCGGACCAGCACGTATCTGGATCAGATCATGAAAAGCAGCCAGGAAGATATCTGATTGGGCGCGCTCAACGCACAGCCAACGGATGACGGCTCCGGGCATGAACACTGCGTTTTTCAGCAAATCGCCGCAGGGCTGCGTACGCAAGGCTGGTGCGTGGTGCCCGATGCGCTGCCGCCATTGCTGGCGGCCGAACTCTTCGAGCAGGTACGAACGGCAAGCTCAGGCGAATTCCTGTTGGCGGGTGTCGGGCGCAGCCGCGACCATGTACACAACCGGTTTGTCCGGCGGGACAGGATCCGGTGGATAGATGGCCGTGCCGAGGCCGAGCAACAATGGCTGGCCTGGTGTGGCCGACTGCAGGTTTACCTCAACCGACAGCTGTTTCTGGGGCTGTTTTCTTTCGAATCGCATTTTGCTCACTATCGCCCCGGCGATTTCTATAAAAAACATGTTGACGCATTTCGCTCTGTCGAGCCTGACCGTGATTCGCGTCGGGTGTTGTCACTGCTTACCTATCTGAATCCTGGCTGGCAACTGAGTGATGGTGGCGAGTTGGTGATCTATGACGTTGAAGGCACTGCCAGCCTGCAGAAAGTCATGCCAGCCTATGGCACCGTGGTGGTTTTTCTGAGTACTGAAGTGCCACACGAGGTCTTGCCGGCGGCCAGGGATCGCTACAGTATCGCTGGCTGGTTTCGCGTCAATGGCAGCGTGGCAGACCGCCCTGATCCTCCACGCTGAGTCTTCGTTCACCTGCTCTGATGCGCTGTTGCGACCAGCTGTAGGCTGTCTGCGATCAGTCTCCCTTGATGCGCCCAATCCGATCGAATGTTCGTGATAATGTAGGACGCTCCAATTTAACTGATTGAATATCCATATGAGGGAGTATGACCATGTTACGGAAAATAATGGCAGTTGGGTTTGTCGCCGCATTGTCAGTGCCGGTCGCCTGGGCCGACGTCAGCGGACACTGGGACTTTGCTGTTGAAATCGCGGGTGTGGGCGGTGGCAACGCCGACGTCACCATGCAGGAAGGCGCCGACGGCGTACTCACGGGTACCTATGTCGGCCAGTTGGGGAACACTGACTTCACCGGCACGGCCGAAGATGACAGTTTTGAGTTCACACTGGAAAGTCAGGCTGGCGCGATTACTTACTCGGGTGAGCTGCAGGACGACGGCACGCTGGCGGGCAAAGTGGATCTGGGCGGCATGGGCGAAGGTGAATTCACCGCAACCCGAAAAGAGTAAGGTCACGCTTGACAGCCAAAATCCGAAGTGGTTATATCGGTCGATCACAAGGGGAGGTGTATAACAATATGCTTAACGGGTTCAAAAAATTACAATTATTATCCGCTGCAGTTGCCGTAGGTTTTCTGGCCTGCTCACCAAGCGACACACAAACTTCCACTCAGATGACGCCCGCCGCTGAAGCCCAGGGCTCGGCAGCTGCGACAGCGATCCCGCGCATGCCTGATGGCAAGCCGGACCTGAACGGTATCTGGCAGGTTCTGACCACTGCCAACAACAATCTGGAACCAGCACCGCCTAAATCGGCCTTTGCCATGGTGCCCGGTGACTTTGTGCCGGTGCCAGCACCAGAAGTCGTTGCCATGGGTGCGGTCGGCGCCGTGCCGGCCAGTCAGGGCGTGATCACCACCAATGATGGCTACATTCCCTACAAGCCTGAGGCCCTGGCCCAGCGTGACGAAAACCGGGAAAACTGGCTGGCACGTGATCCCGAGATCAAATGTTTCATGCCGGGTGTGCCGCGTGCCACCTACCTGCCGCATCCTTTCCAGATTTTCCAGAGCGACAGTGCATTCTTCATTGCCTACTCATTTGCTGGCGCCGTACGCAATGTCTATCTTGAAGATCCGGGCGAAGCCCCCATTGATTCCTGGATGGGACAGTCGCACGGATACTGGGAAGGCGACACCTTTGTCGTGGAAGTTTCCGGCCTGATCGATCAGACCTGGTACGACCGCGCAGGTAACTACCGTTCATGGGAGTCCACGGTCACCGAGCGCTACACCATGGTGGACGAAAACGTGATTCAGTATGAGGCCACCATTGAAGATCCGCAGCTTTATACGGAGCCGTGGACGATCAGCATGCCGTTGTATCGCCGACTTGAAGAAAACTTCGAGCTCCCCCAGTTCAAGTGTGTGGAGTTTGTTGAAGAGTTGCTGTTTGGCCGCTTCCGTAAAGGACAGCCGATTGAAGACATGACCATGCCGTTCTGACAGCGGACGGCCACTGTGATTCAGGCAGTGTTAAGGCGTAACGCCGCATAATGCGACAAAAGAACGGTGACGGACGCCAGGCAGACCCGAACAACACTGGATTTGGGTTGCCCAGAGATGTACCATTTTACTTAGCTTAGCTAAACGAATAGGGGTGATTGATATGAAAATGAAACTGCTTGTAGCTGCAGTAGCAGTCGTTGGTGGCATTGCCGCCATGGGCGTCAAGACGCCGGCAACCGCGCACCACGCGTTCTCTGCCGAATTCGACGCCAACCTGCCGGTAGCGTTGCGTGGTCCGATTACACGTGTGGAGTGGATTAACCCCCATTCCTGGATCCACCTGCGCCATACCAATGACGACGGTAGCGAACAGGCCTGGATGGCTGAGGGCGGCACGCCCAACACGCTGCTGCGTCGTGGCATCAACCGACGTTCACTGGAAATCGGCACGGAGATCGTGGTAACCGGTTACCAGAGCAAGGACCGTCTGTGCTCGCCAGCCTGTCGTGCCAACGGACGTGACATCACGTTCCCCGATGGCCGCAAGCTGTTCATGGGTTCCTCAGGCATCGGCGCTCCGGAAGACGGTGCTGATCCGGGCGACCAGTAAAATTCTGACCTGATGCCTGCCTTTGCGGGCAGCAAGGTCTGCAAGAAAAAAGCGCCTGTTTGAGACGAATCAAACAGGCGCTTTTTTATGTGTGTTATTTTGGTAATAACCAATCCGGATTGAGGATCACGTTATGGTCAATAAGCTGATATCTGCCGCCGCGCTGCTGGTACTATCCGTTGGCGTGCTGGCGGCCGAGTCGGCAATGCAGGCTACAGCAAGCATGTCCGAGTTGATGACACGGGTTATTCAGCCGACCTCGGACGCGGTATTCTATGTATCCCGTTTTCCGCCTGAAGATGATGCCGCCTGGCGGCAGATGGAAAACATGACGCTGATGCTGGCCGAGTCTGCCAACCTGCTGTTAATGCCCGGCTACACACAGGGCTCAGAACAGTGGCTGCGCGATACGCTACTCATGCGCGACGCGGCGGTGGCGGCCTGGGAGGCCGCCCAGGCCAGGGATCTGGATGCACTGATGGATCTTAACGGTGCGTTGTACGAGTCTTGTGAGAGCTGCCACAACGCTACTCGCTGACATCCGTCCGGGCTCTCAGTCAGTGAATACCGACGCAGGCGTGCGGTCAGTACTGCCGCCGCCGCGGTACTCAGTGGCATGCACATAGAAACCGGACGTTTGCAGGCGCAGAGTAACGGTATCGAAGCCGCGGTTTTCCCAGAACCAGCCATGCATGCCGTTGAACGCGGCCTCGTAGACCCCCATGCTGCGGTCTGCATCGCCTTCTGCGTAACTTTCCTCGGCATCTTCGACCGTCAGGTTTTCCGCGTGCATATCATAGTAAAGCTCGCCGTCGGCCTGCCAGCCGTAGACCATGCCATTGCCCTGGTCCATCAGGTATTTGTACTCCAGTGACTGAAAAGGCTCCAGGATAAATTCGACCTCGTCGGTTTTGTGGAACTCGAGCTGCGGCTGCAGGGCGTCAGCCGTGGTCTGCGAAACGCCACTGAGACCGAGCAGGCGACCAGTACCCAGTGGGTCCCGGCCAAATTCGGCCGGCAATATGATGGCCACAAAGATGGCAATGGCCGCCACAAATGCAGCGCTGATGGCCACGGCCAGGTTGCGTTGGGTCCGAGGGTTGGGTTGATTGGGGGCCATGACTGGAATCTCCTGGTTTTGCCGGCCTGATCAGCACTGGCCGGCGGTCTGTGTCAGTGATCAGCTGGCAAGTTGCCAGGCGGTCAGTTGGTATATCAGCAGCATGAAACCGGCCGACATCAACACAGCATTACTGATAAACGCCGTGTTTT
The DNA here is from genome assembly GCA_913058135.1 of uncultured Gammaproteobacteria bacterium. Classification (GTDB taxonomy): domain Bacteria; phylum Pseudomonadota; class Gammaproteobacteria; order Pseudomonadales; family Pseudohongiellaceae; genus Pseudohongiella. The sequence goes on along the minus strand of CAJXPR010000076.1, from coordinate 2,196 downwards.
CAAAGGACGGGTGTTTGCGCCAGACACTGAAGGCGGCCACTATCAGCGACAGACCGATGATCTGGCCGATTTCCACGCCAATATTAAAGCTGATCAGATTGATAATGAGGCCATCGGGATGCAGGTCAAGTTCCTGCAGGCTGGTGGCCAGGCCGAAGCCATGGAACAGTCCGAATACCAGTACCGCCAGTCGGGTGTCGGGATGCCAGCGGCCCAGCCGGTCCAGAGCGCCCATGTTCTCCAGTGCCTTGTAGACCACGGACAGCGCAATCACTGCGTCTATCAGGTAGGCGTTGGCATGAATATCGGCCAGGACGCCGACGATCAGGGTAATACTGTGGCCGATAGCAAAGAGCGTGACATACTGAACTATCTGGCCCGGACGCGACAAAAAGAACACGACACCGGCCAGGAACAGCAGATGGTCATAGCCGGTGACCATGTGCTTGGCGCCCAGGTAGATAAACGGGAACACCGCAGCGCCGGCATTGCCGGCCACGAACGCAGCATCACCGTCAGCGATATTATGGGCGTGGGTGCCTGCCGCCAATATCGTCAGCAGCAATGCCGTCAATAGCAGTAGCGCGGGTTTGATCTGGCCGGTCCACTGCATCAGTCTGCCAGGCTGCCCGGCGCAAAGCGCGACAGTATTTCCGGGTTGAAGGCCTGATGGCAGGCTGTACAGACGCTGTAGAGCTGGGCGCCCGCCTGGAATATGGCCTCTTCATCCTGATCGCGGGCGGCCTGCATGGCGGTGAGCCCGACGGTGCTCATGGCCTGGGAATAGGTGTTCCATTCAGGCTGTGGCATCGCCCGTCCGGGAAGCATCAGGGCATTGCCTGCCTCGACAATGGTGGCCGCCAGGTTCTCGACGCGCTGCCAGCCTTCGTCATCGGTAGGGTACAGTTCGTAATAACCGTCCACTTCGTCCATCACCCAGCCTGCAGAGCGCCACATGCCGTCGGCCGTCGGCTCCAGTACATGGGCCATGAATTCGGTCATGTTCAGGGTCAGGTTGTATCCAGGGCCGGTGTCCTCTGCGGGTGTATCAACAGCGGAATCGCCGCAGGCAGTGAGCAGGGCCGCTCCAAGCAGCAGACAGGATTTCATGTGGCTGTGCAATTTCATACGGGTTCCCGTGGGTCGGCGGAGCGGCGGCCGAGGGTTTCAGATCCGTGGGCGGGCCGACATAAAAATGGTGATGCATGATAAGCCCGATAAGTATCGCATATCAACACGCCCGGTGGTGCCCGCCCGCGGCGATTCGCCGCATCTTTACCACCTTCCGGCGATAGCAGGCTGCCAGCACGACCGGGGCAACAGTTCTTGATTCCTGCCCACAGGTGGTTTAGTTTGCAGATTGTTCCTTAAACAATAATGACAGGGGAATCGGGACCATGAGTCTTCTTACCGTATCCATATGCGGCGACAGTTTTTCTGCACGCCCGACAATATCACCCAGCCGGAAGTATCTGCCGGTCCTGGGTCTGGCAGCTTTGCTGATGGCTTCTTCTGTTGCCGTGGCCCAGGACGCTTACGAGCCACCCCGGACACCGTCCGGCAAGCCCGATTTTCAGGGTTTATGGACCAATGCCTCGATCACTACACTGCAGCGTGACAGCCGTTACGACAAGCTGGTACTGGATCCTGACGAGGTGGCGGCGGTCACCGCAGCACACCCCCAGAATGTCCGACAGGCAACCGATGACAATCTTCAGGCCGGTGAGTTACTGGATGGCTCGGATCTGGGTATGGGGCGTGGCTACAACGCCTTCTGGATTGATCCGGGCAGCAGCTTTGGTGTGGTCAGGGGCGAGCACCGCACCTCCTGGATTATCGAGCCCGAGAATGGCCGAATTCCCTATTCCGAGCAGGGGCAACAGCTGCGTCGTGAGTTTCGTGCGCATTTCAGCAGCAATGACGGCCCCGAAGGCCGCTCGCTGGGCGAGCGTTGCCTGATCGGCTTCGGCGGCACCGGCGGCCCGCCCATGCTGAATGTGCTGTACAACAATCATTATCAGTTTGTGCAGACTGATGACTACCTGATGATTCTGGTGGAGATGAACCAGGATGCGCGCATTATTCCCATCAACGGTCAGCACCGGCCGGCAGCCCTGCAGCAGTGGCTGGGCGATTCAATCGGCTGGTGGGAAGGTGACACACTGGTGGTAGAGACCCGTAACCTGCATCCTCAGC
>CAJXPR010000075.1 GCA_913058135.1 uncultured Gammaproteobacteria bacterium | reverse complement strand
CGAGATTTCTGCCTGTCTCGTGGGCTCGGAGATGTGTATAAGAGACAGGTCACATTCCCCTCAACATCTAACCGCAGGCCCTTCGGTTCTTTAATATCCTTGGGATAAAAAGAAGTTTTTGAAGGATTTCCTCCAGGCTCAAAGAAAATATAAGGAGTCCCTTCTCCAGCAGCTGTATCGAATTCTCTCTTTTTTGATTTCCTCACTTTTTCAGTAGTGCACCCGTATATTTCGGCGAGTTTTTGGACAAGCTCAAGTAGAATCCCATCCTCAAAGTTCATACTGGGGGAACCAAAAAGTCTCTTATCAAAACTAAAATCTGGGGTTGTCAATAAAAGAGTTTTTCCTTTACGGCGTGAAACGCCCCACTTAGGATCAGACTCAGGTAGAGCTTCACTTGCAGCGGCAGCGGCAGCGGCATCAATGATTCTTTCGGTGGTGGGTGCGGCATGCATGATTGGTAAGTATATTGGTGACGACACCAGTCAATCGCCACCAGATGACCCATAACGTATTGATATTAATAAATATCTAAAACTACTCTATATTCAGATCCAGAACATCGAGTAGCGACCGACCCGCGCCAAGTCCTAGAGATAGCGCCGCAGCCAATGGTCGATCTGTCGCCGGTATTTTTTGGACCTGATACTGGCGGTGTCGAGCGTATCGGGCACCAGATTTATTCTGGCTCCATCTTCCGGACAATCGATAAGAAATCGCCGCACAGCGCCGAACGGCTTGTGTTCAGAGCCATAGATACAGATCACGTGAACTTCGATCCACTCGGGGCGCTCGCCAGCAACGATCGGAGAACCATCCTCGATTTCAATATCTGCGCAGTCCAGCAGTTTCTGGATCATCCGCCGGAACGTGACAAACTCCAGGCAGTCGCCGCTGCGCAGAGGGCCTTGGCGGGTTCTGCTTCTGAGACCGATACCCTCGTCGCTGTCCGGCAATTCGTCGCCTTCCCGGTCCGTCATCGGCGCAAGGTACTCACCGCGGTCGGTTTTTAATTTGACCATCAGGAAGTAAAGAAAAACCGGTTCCTGACTCATGTTGCAAATCAGGCAGGGGGAATCGATGAATTCCCCACCAATCCCCTTGTTAATCAGGACCCGCGGACGCCGCTGGCGCTTGTATCCGCTGTATAGCAGGTGCGCGTAAAATATCCATACGAACAGCGTACCGATACTGGTAATACTGGCGATAACGACATAGTTGTTGGATACGAAGTCTAGCATTGCTGGCAGTAATGATAGTCAACTGTTGATCATGAAAATTACAATACGATGCTTACCTGCATCACATGCCGGCGATAAATCGCTCTGACTCGGCAATCGCCAGCTGCATGGCTTCCACCAGTTCGTCAACATCAGCGTTGATGACGTCCAGTTCGCCGCGGATCGAGGCCACGGCGCGCGAGTTAAGGTTATGGCGCAAATACAGAACGTTGTCGCGCAAGTTGTCCAGCACCGGATCGAGGCTCTGTTCGGCGCGATGCATGGCGTCAATCAGCCGGGCGTAGCGCTCACGGGTTGCCCGTAGCTGCTGCTCGCTGTCACGGCGCAGGCTCTGATTGGTATACAGATCCAGCTCGTCCTCCCATTCATCAAACAGGTCTTCGGCCACGGTTTCCACGGCATTGATACGGTCACGGATGCGCGCCGCAGCAGCCTCACTGCGTTCGAACTCACTATCCAGCCGGTTGTATACGGTCTCCAGCTCACCGCCATCAAAGTCGATGACACTGCGGAACTGTTCCAGGGCGTTGACGAACTGCTCCTGCCCGTCTTCCTGGGCGTCCTGCGCCTCCTCCACTCTGTCTACCAGAATGTCGCGCTTTTCGATACCGAACCGCTCCATGGCGCCATAGTAGGCACTCTGACAGGCCGGCAAAGCCAATATCAGCAGACACATCATCAAATGCCGTATCGTCATGTTTCCCTGCCCCTGTTCCGGTTGATGGCCTTGGCGACCTGTCCCTTAAGTGTAACATCGACCGCTGTTGTGCTGTCCAGCCGCCGCCGCCGCAGAAAATTGTACCCTCGATGCAAAATGCCGCTTGACCTTACCCCCATGTGAAGGTTGAGACTAGGCTTCTATCGGCAGGAGACCCAAGACAGGAGACCCGCGCATGAACATCAGTGACGTTGCCCGCCGGACCGGACTCAGCAACAAGATGGTCAGACACTACGAATCGGTGGGCCTGATTCAGTCCCCGCCGCGCAGCGCCGCCGGCTATCGGCAGTATTCCCAGCGCAATGTCGATGAGCTGGCGTTTATTGCCCACGCGCGAACCCTGGGATTCTCCATCGCCCAGATTGGCGACCTGCTGAGTCTGCGTCAGGATCCGCACCGCGCCAGTCGCGAAGTCAAGGCGGTAGCGCAGCAGCATCTGCAGGAGCTGGATGCCAGGATGCAACAACTCAAACACATGAAATCCCTGCTGGCAGAGATGATCAGCCAATGCCCCGGCGATGACGATCCGCACTGCGCGATTCTGCAGCGACTGGAAACATCCGATAGCAATGGCTTCACTGGAGACAACCTGTCATGAGCAAAACCTTACAGCTGGATATTAGCGGCATGAACTGCGCCTCCTGTGTTGGACGGGTGGAAAAGGCGCTGCTGGCAACGCCCGGCGTCAGTAGCGCCTCGGTGAATCTGGCTACCGAACAGGCGAAGGTGGTGACCGACAGTGACACCCCGGTGACCAATGTACTGGCGGCACTGGACGACGCCGGCTATCCCGGACGCGTTCATGACAGCAGCGGTTCCGCTGATACCAGTCAACAGCAAAAAAAAGTAGATGAGCAGGCGACGCTGACTCGCGATCTGGTCATTGCGACAATTCTGACAGTGCCCGTTGTCGTGCTGGAAATGGGCAGTCATCTGGTGCCCGCCTTTCATCATTGGCTGATGGCGAACATCGGTCAGTTCAGCAACTGGATGCTGCAGTTTGTGCTGACTTCATTGGTGCTGTTTGGTCCGGGACTGCGCTTTTTGCGAGCCGGCATCCCGGCGCTTCTTAAGGGCGCACCGGAAATGAATTCGCTGGTGGCGCTGGGCACGTTGTCGGCCTGGACCTTCTCGGCGGTGGCGCTGTTCGCCGGCGGGCTGTTGCCGGCCGGTACGCAGAACGTCTACTTTGAAGCGGCTGCGGTTATCGTCACGTTGATTCTGTTGGGCCGGTTACTGGAAGCGCGCGCCAAAGGCCGGACCGGCGACGCCATTAAGAAACTGATTGGTCTGGCGCCCAAAACCGCACACGTAGAACGCGATGGCAGCATTGTGGAGGTACCCCTGGCGGACGTGCAACTGGGCGACGTGTTGCATCTGCGACCGGGCGAGCGGGTCGCGGTTGATGGCGAAGTGACAGCCGGCAACAGTTATGTGGACGAGTCCATGCTCACCGGCGAACCCGTTCCGGTGGCCAAAACCGTGGGCGACGAAGTCGTCGGTGGCAGTATCAACCAGAACGGCCAGCTGACTTTTTGCGCGACCCGCATTGGCCAGGACACACTGCTGGCGCGCATCGTGCAGATGGTCCAGGATGCCCAAAGCGCCAAATTGCCCATTCAGGGCATCGTAGACAGAGTCACCGCGGTGTTTGTGCCGGTGGTCATGACGCTGGCGCTTGCGACGTTCCTGGGCTGGTTGCTGTTTGGCCCCGAGCCGGCGCTGACGTTTGCCCTGATCAATGCCGTCGCAGTGCTGATTATCGCCTGTCCCTGCGCCATGGGACTGGCGACGCCGACGTCCATCATGGTCGGTACCGGGCGCGCAGCGGAACTTGGAGTGCTGTTCCGCAAGGGCGATGCCCTGCAAACCTTTCGTGATTGCCAGGTCATTGCGCTGGACAAAACCGGCACACTGACCGAAGGCAGGCCCGTGCTCAGTGATTTTGTTGTGCAGGAAGGTTTCGACCACGATGAGGTGCTGCAGTTGCTGGCCTCAGCGGAACAGCACTCCGAGCATCCGATCGCCCGGGCCATCGTCACTGCGGCGATCGGCAGGTCGCTGCCTTTGCTGCCGACCGATCAGTACGAAACCTTGCCCGGCATGGGCGTGTCCGCGACCATTGGCAGCACACGGATCGATATCGGTGCTGATCGCTTTGCAGAAGAAAGGCGTGTCTCGCTGACAGCGGTCAGCGATATCAGCAACCAGTTGGCCGAAACGGGCAAATCACCTCTGTACGCCCTCATCAACAACCGGCTTGCAGCCGTTATCGCGGTGGCCGATACCATCAAACCAACCAGCCGGGAGGCCGTAGCGGCTTTTCATGCCCTGGGCCTGAAGGTCGCCATGATTACCGGCGACCACCAGCGCACAGCTGATGCCATTGCTACGCAGATCGGTATCGATGAGGTCGTGGCTGGTGTCATGCCGGATGGCAAGGTGGCCGCCATCAGGCAGCTCCGCGAGCAGTACGGCACCTTGGCTTTTGTTGGCGATGGTATCAACGATGCGCCTGCCCTGGCGGAAGCGGATGTCGGTATCGCAGTGGGGACCGGCACCGATATCGCGATTGAGTCTTCGGACGTAGTGCTGATGAGCGGTGATCTGAATGGTGTAGTCAATGCACTGTCAATCAGCCGGGCTACGCTTCGCAACATCAGACAGAATCTGTTCTGGGCGTTTGCCTACAATGTGGCGCTGATTCCGGTCGCAGCAGGCGTACTTTACCCCGCTGTCGGGGTGCTGCTGTCGCCCATGCTGGCCGCCGGTGCCATGGCCATGTCCAGTGTGTTTGTAGTGACCAATGCGTTGCGCCTGCGACGCCTCAAGTTGGGCGTTAACCATCAGGTGACGACTAACGTGTCTGTCGGAAAGTAAGATTGATGCGGGCATGGCCGGTCAACGGGTGCTCGCCGTCCTTGAGAGGCGCCACGCCATGAAACCGCAGTCGGTCCTCTCCGCCCCAGACGACCGCGTCACCATGGCGCAGCATGATGCGTTGGGTTTTTCCGGTGCGCTGCCAGCCACCCCAGATAAAGACGGCAGGCAGGCCCAGTGAAAACGACACAATGGGTGCTGTCAGATTGTTTTCGTCCCGGTCCTGGTGAAGCCCCATGCGCGCGCCCGGGGCGTAGTAGTTGATCAGACAGACGTCCGGTGCAAAATTATCATAGCCGCTGTCGTCGGCAGCCTGCTGTGCCAGCGCCCGTAGCTGCACAGGCATGGCTGGCCAGGGTTTGGCAGTCTGCGGATCGGTCGCCTGATAACGATACCCGGCACGGTCAGACACCCAGCCCTCTTCTCCACAATTGGACATGGCAACCGACATGCGCTTGCCCCCGGGTGTCGTCAGGTGCCGGTAGGGTGCGTGTTCGACCACGCGGCCAACATCAGCCAGGACCTGGGCGGCGTGAGCGACCAGGAATCCGTGAATCCAGGTGGCACCCGATCCCAATGATTCCTGCCATACGCCTTCCGGTCCATTGATATCAAATAGGTCCTGCATGAATAACCCGTGTTATGGCGCTGACTCAGTAGCAAATTCATGTAGTATACAAGTACTGCCGACTAGATTTTTCCTTACGCCAGAATTTTGGAGTTACAGATTCTGACATGAGCCACACACTGATACTACAACCTGGCCCCGAGCCTTGCCTGCAGCTGAGTGGCGAGTGGACTCTGCCGCATTATCGGCAGCTGCGCCTGCAGCGACTCGACGCCCCCGGGCAGGTCCAGCGCATCGATGCGGAGGCATTGACTGCGCTCGACACGGCCGGTGCCACAGTACTGCTGCAACTGCTGGGTGCTGAGCGTTTGTGCACGCTGGTGCCACACGCGACGGGTCTGTCGGTTGAACGGAAGGCCTTGCTGTTGGCCGTAGCGAACGCCATGGCCGAGCAGCGCGGCGGCGCGCCCGATGCCCGCTACCGCCTGGGTGATGGCCTGGCCAGGCTGGGTGGTCAGGTGCTCAATGGCTGGCGGCAGATACTGGCGTTCCTGAATTTCCTCGGGCTGACACTGGTGACCTTGCTTGCGGTGATGTTGCGGCCCTGGCGCTGGCGGATGACCGCGCTGGTGGCACAGATGCACCAGGCCGGGCTTAATGCCGTGCCCATTGTGGCGGTACTCAATTTCCTGATTGGCGCCGTGGTGGCCTTTCTAGGGGCGACCGTACTGCGCGAGTTTGGCGCTACCATCTACACCGTCGACCTGGTCGCCTACGCATTTATGCGTGAACTGGGCGTGTTGCTGGCGGCTATTTTGTTGGCGGGCCGCACAGCCAGTGCTTTTACCGCACAAATCGGTTCGATGAAAGTGAACGAAGAGCTGGACGCGTTGAAAGTGCACGGCATGAATCCCATCGAAATGCTGGTGATCCCGCGCTTACTGGCTCTGGTGATCACGCTGCCCATACTCGGCTTTATTGCCATACTGTCGGGCATTGCCGGCGGTGCAGTAGTGTCGGTATTGAGCCTCGACATCAGCCTGACGCGTTTTATTGCCATCGTCCAGGAAGTGCCCGTGAAGCACCTGTTGCTGGGCCTGGCCAAGGCGCCGTTTTTTGCCGTGCTGATCGCGCTCATTGGCTGCCTGGAAGGGTTCAAGGTCGCCGGCAGTGCGCAATCATTGGGTGAACACACAACCTCGGCGGTGGTACAGTCGATTTTTGTGGTGATTCTGATCAATGCCATTGCAGCGATGTTTTTTATGGAGATGGGCTGGTGACCTCAACAGAAACCATCATCAGAGTACGTGGACTGTGCAACCAGTTTGGCAGCAACATCGTTCACCAGAACCTGGACCTGGATGTTTATCGGGGCGAAATTCTGGGTGTGGTGGGTGGCTCGGGCACGGGCAAGTCAGTATTGCTGCGCTCAATTGTGGGACTCATGACACCTACTGCGGGAGAGATACACCTGTTTGGCAAAAACCTGCTGACGCTGTCCTCAGCAGAGCGGGCAGCGCTTGAGCAACGCGTTGGCGTGTTATTCCAGAAAGGCGCGCTGTTCTCATCGCTGACCGTGCTGGAGAACATCGCCCTGCCACTGATTGAGCATGCCGGTTTAACACGCCGGCAAGCTGATGAGATTGCCTGTGTTAAAATCGCGTTGACCGGGCTGGCGGCGCACGCCGCTGATCTGTATCCCTCTGACCTGTCCGGCGGCATGATAAAAAGAGCCTCGCTGGCCAGAGCACTGGCGCTGGATCCGGAAGTCCTGTTTCTTGACGAACCGACGGCGGGCCTTGATCCGATTGGCGCAGCCGCCTTTGACCAGCTGCTGAAAACGCTGCGTGATGCCTTCAACCTGACCGTTTTTCTGGTCACACATGATCTGGATACGCTGTACACTGCCTGTGACCGGGTCGCCGTGTTGTCACAGAAGAAGGTGCTGGTGGCTGACCGTCTTGACGTGGTGGCCCGCACGGATGATGAATGGATTCGCGATTATTTTCAGGGTCCCCGCGGCCGCGCCGCATCGCAGGCTGCGGATCGTATCGGCATGTGACTGGCTTATCGCGGGGTCTGACCGTACAACCACACAGTAGAGATTGGAGACAAGTCAATGGAGACCCGGGCACATCATATCCTGATTGGTCTGTTCACGCTCATCGCCGGCGTCGCCATTTTACTGTTTGTATTATGGCTGACAAAGTTTGGCGACAGCCGCAACTACCAGACTTACGACATCGTTTTTCATGAGGCCGTCAGTGGCCTCAACGTCGGCAGCGCAGTGCAATACAATGGCATTGGTGTGGGCGAGGTTGAAGCACTGACACTGGACCCCGACGACCCTCGCCAGGTGTGGGCACGCGTACGCGTTGCCAGCAGCACCCCGATCAAGTCGGATACCCAGGCACGTCTGACCCTGCTCAACATCACGGGTGCCTCGGGTATCGAGCTGAGTGATGGCACACCCGACAGTCCGCCATTGACCGCCGGGGAGCGCGGCGTACCGGTTATCGTGGCCGAGCCCTCATCGCTGGCCCGACTGCGTGGCGACAGCGAAGAGCTGCTGGTAAGCGTCACGACGTTGCTGGACAGCGCCAACCGCCTTTTGTCCGAAGAAAACGCAGCCTATATCACCCGGGTGCTGGACAACCTTGACACTGTCACCACGGCGCTGGCGCGCGAGCAGGACACCCTGCGCGAGGCATTGCAAAGCCTGGTCACTGCCGGGCAGGATGTCAGCCGCCTGATTGCCCGGTTTGACCAGCAAACCTCCGACTATGCCCAGCCCTTGCTGGTCAGCGCAGTGCAGACCATGAACAATGTCGAGCGACTGACTCTGCGCCTGGATGATTTGCTGAGCGAAAATTCCCAGGCGCTGACGACTGGCATACAGAGCCTGAACGAGCTCGACCCGGCGATCCGTGACCTGCGCGACACCATGAACAGTTTCAGCGAAATTGTTGATCGCCTGGAAGCCGACCCGGCCGGCTTTGTGCTGGGCGGTGACAACATCAGGGAGTTCACACCATGAGCAAACACGTGATGCTGGGGCTGGGCATACTCATGCTGAGTGCCTGCCAGATTCTGCCCGACCGACCTGAGGTGGCGCTGTATCAATTACCGCCATCCACCATCGCCCGTGGCACGGCAGCGGATGACACCTCCGTCGGCAGTCTGCGCCTGGACCGGCCCGGCACCAGCGACGCCCTGGGTAGCAACCGCATCCTGGTGTTGACCAATGACAACCGCTTCGAGGCCTACCCTGCGGCGCGCTGGTCAGCATCAGTACCAACGCTGTGGCGCGACTGGCTGCTGGATGCGTTCTGGCGTGATGGTTCCATCGGTCAGCTCAGTGTCTCCGCTGATGGCCTGCAGGCGCAGTTTGAACTGGGCGGCATGTTGAGAGCGTTACATACCGAATATCGCAATGGCGGAACGCAGGCGCTTGTTCGCTATGATGCTCTGCTGGTTGATCCGCGGAGCCGGGAGATTGTGGCCAGCCGGCGTTTTGAAGCGCGCGAGCCCACCACTGACAACACGGCCGAAGCGGCGGTGACAGCACTGGGCGTAGCGGCTGACCGACTGGCGCGCGAATTGATCGATTGGACGCTGGCTCAAAACCCGGACATGGAGTGACGCCCGGGAGACACAGTTGCCCGATCAAGGCTGGTTTGAATATCATATATGCGTTTTGTCGTATATACTGAAAATCAAATAACCCTGCTGATCCGAGGCCTCCATGCCCAAAGACCGTTTGCGCGTTCTGTTTCTTTGTACTGGCAATTCTGCCCGCTCGCAGCTTGCAGAAGCATTGTTGCGCCACCATGGCGGGAAGCGTTTTGAGGCCTTCAGTGCCGGGACCCGTCCGGAGGGTGTAGACCCGCGCACCCTGGCAGCCCTGCGTGGCGCCGGCATCAACATCGACGGTCTGACCAGCAAAACAGTGGACAGCTTTGCCGGGCAGCATTTTGATTTTGTCATTGCGCTATGTGACAACGCCTTTCAGCAGTGTCCCTACTGGCCCGGCAGTGGCACCGTGCTTGACTGGGGCTTCAGTGATCCCAAGGCCGACCCGTCCCCGAACGCCTTCACCCGAGCGCTGTTCCTGATCGAGGAACGCATCCGCATGTTCATCGAAGTCAACAGCCGGGTACGGCCCCAATCAACGCCGTTGACGGCAGTCAGCTTCTACAAGTGCCTGGCCGACGAGTTGCGCCTGCGTCTGTTGATGATGATCGAGCAGGCCGGCGAGCTGTGTGTCTGCGATCTGACCGAAGCACTGACTGTCAGTCAGCCCAAGGTCTCCCGCCATCTGGCACAGCTGCGCAAGACCGGCATCCTCAGTGATCGCCGGCAGGGGCAATGGGTGTATTATCGGTTGCATCCGACTTTGCCCGACTGGATGCATGAGGTTATCCGCAATACGCTGGTCGCCAATCCGGAACTGATTCCGGCAGCAGCGAGCAGATCACGGGCGGGTTGAGTTGTCGCCTATGCCACCGAAACAACTTCCAGGAGAATTCGCCATGGCCATACCCACAGGCATCAACGGCTTCGGCCGCATCGGCAGGCTGGCGCTACGCGCCGCCTGGGACAAAAACGAGCTGCTGATCACTCATATCAATGATCCGGGCGGTGACGCGGCGACGCTGGCACACCTGCTGAACTTCGATTCGGTACATGGTCGCTGGCACCATGAAGCACGTGCCGAGAGTGGACCGGATGGCGGGTTCATTATTATTGAGGGACGCCGCATCCGGGTCACACAGAACAGCAAACTCGAGGATACCGACTGGTCTTCGTGTCAGGTCGTAATTGAAGCCTCCGGCAGGATGAAAACCAGGGCTCTGCTACAGGCCTATCTTGACCAGGGTGTACGCCGCGTTGTAGTGACCGCACCGGTCAAGGAGGAGGGCGTGCTGAATATCGTGCTGGGCGTCAATGACAATGAGTACGACCCGGCACGACACCGTATTGTTACTGCTGCCTCCTGCACTACCAATTGCCTGGCGCCGGTAGTAAAAGTCATTCATGAAGCATTGGGAATCCGGCATGGCTCGATGACCACAATCCACTCGGTGACCAACACCCAGACCATCCTGGACGCTCCGCACAAGGATCTGCGACGTTCACGTGCCTGCGGCCTGAGTCTGATTCCGACCACTACCGGATCGGCGACGGCCATCACCCATATTTTCCCTGATCTCAAGGGTAAACTTAACGGCCACGCAGTGCGTGTGCCACTGTCCAACGCATCGCTGACCGACTGTGTATTCGAAGTGGAGAAACCCACAACCGTGGAAGCAGTCAACGCGCTTTTCAAATCAGCTGCCGCCGGCTCCCTTGACGGAATTCTCGGCTACGAGGAAAAACCACTGGTATCCATTGACTACAAGACTGATCCCCGCTCCAGCATCATCGACGCCCTGTCGACCATGGTGATCAACGGCACACAGGTGAAAATCTATGCCTGGTATGACAATGAATGGGGATACGCCAATCGCACTGCTGAACTGGCGGAACGAATTGGTCAGATCGATCAGGCTTTAGTCGGGTAACCCATCGTGCTGGCAAACCTGTCTTCCGACATCAAACAGTATCTGATCGTCACCGGCAACTACTGGGCGTTCACGCTGACCGATGGCGCCCTGCGCATGTTGGTGGTGCTGCACTTCCACAGCCTTGGCTACAGCCCGTTGCAGATTGCCATGCTGTTTCTGTTCTACGAAATTTTTGGCGTCATTACCAATCTTTGTGGAGGATGGCTGGGCGCCCGTATCGGGCTTAACCGTACCATGAACACCGGGCTGTTGTTGCAGGTTCTGGCGCTTGGCATGCTGCTGGTGCCAGCGGCGATGTTGACCGTTCCCTGGGTCATGGCGGCGCAGGCGCTGTCCGGCATTGCCAAGGACCTGAACAAGATGAGCGCCAAAAGCGCCATCAAGATGCTGGTACCGGCCGACGCACAAAACAGTCTGTATAAATGGGTCGCCTTGCTGACCGGATCCAAGAATGCGCTCAAGGGTGTGGGCTTCTTCCTGGGCGGTGCGCTGTTAACGGTGCTGGGTTTTGCCGGCGCTGTACTCGCCATGGCCACGGGCCTGTTGGGCGTGTTCTTGACCAGTCTGCTGTTATTGAAAAGGGATCTGGGTCGCGCCACCAATAAACCCCGGTTTGCAGATATTTTTTCCAAAGACCCTGCCATCAATTATCTGTCGGCAGCACGCATGTTTCTGTTCAGCGCGCGCGATGTCTGGTTTGTGGTGGCGCTACCGGTATACCTGTCGCAAACGCTGGATTGGGACCACTGGCAGACCGGCGGCTTTCTTGCTGCCTGGGTGATCGCCTACGGCATGGTACAGGCATTGGCGCCGCGCGTGACCGGCATCAACAACGTCGCCCCCGATGGTCGCAGCGCCTTGCGCTGGGCCTGCCTGTTGGCCACGGTGCCGGCCTTGATAGCACTGGCGCTACAATATTCGTCAACGGGGAGTACACCGGCGCCTGCGGCGATCCTGATTGTCGGGTTGCTGGTGTTCGGCGTGGTGTTTGCAATCAACTCGGCTCTGCACAGCTACCTGATCGTCAGCTACGCACGCGCGGACGGTGTGTCCCTGGACGTAGGTTTTTATTACATGGCCAATGCCATGGGCCGCTTGCTGGGTACCGTGTTATCCGGATGGGTGTTTCAGGTCGCCGGCCTGGCCGCGTGCCTGTGGATATCCTTTACGATGATTGTGTTGACCGCGCTGATCTCGATCAGATTGCCGAGACACGCTCAGGGTCTGAGTTCGTAAACACAAAAACCATCTTCAGCCAGCAGCAGTCGACACTGGGAGAAATATTTATCAGCGTGTTTCTCCAGTGGCACAAACTGGTTCACCACAAAAATCGCGCGTGTGCTGCGGCGGCTCAGGCGTGAAGCAGCCGCGAGGAATTTTTCGATCAGGGTGTCGCTGACGGCAAAACCCTGATGAAAAGGCGGATTACACAGAATCATATCAAAACGACCACCGATGTTGCTCGCGCAATCATCGACGACACAGTCCACGGTCAGGCCGTGTTCAGCGAAGTTTTTTTGTGCGGCATCCACAGCTGCTACGTTATTGTCGGTAGCGCAGCGCGTTTGCACATCCCACTCCCTGGTCGCCAGCATCAGGTAGCCCCAGCCGCAGCCCAGATCGAGCACGCTGTTTACCGATTTCATGTACCGCTGGATGGTTGGCAGTACCGTGGTTAATAGTTCACTGCCCCGGTCGACCTTTTCCCAGCCAAACACACCCGGTTTTGAGTAGAACGATACCCCTTTGTGTTGCACCTGGCGCAGCCTGCCATAGTCGTTGCTCGGCAGGAACTGCTCATCTGTCAGTATCCCGGGTTTCCTGAATGTTGCCAGATAACTGTTGCCGATTTTGCGCGTATTGTTCTTCTGGCCATAGGTCAGCGCCGCATTCTTCGCAATCGATTTCAGACCATCCTGTTTGCCACCGATGGCGATCAGCTCACCATCCTGGCTCAAACGCCTGATCGCCTGATTGATACAATGATGAGCGACCAGTTTTTCTTTCGAAATGCGATAGACGATCCGCTGGAACTCACCCAGCTGGGAAAAATCAAAATCGCTGAGCAATGCGGTGACACCCCTGCTCTGCAGACAGGCATGAATGTCATAACGATTGGTCATGGCCGTTAGCGTTGCGGCACCGGGTATCGTCACCAGGGACTCTATCGGTAAACTTTCATCAACGATCCACAAGGTGGATTGGGTCCCCGGTGGCATCGCCAACTGTTGCAGCACCAGGGCCAGGTGCTGATCTTTCGCGCCGGTCGCGTTCAAGAGCTTACACCGTCGATTTCGGCCTGAGTCAGTGGACGGTATTCCCCGGGGGCCAGCGACGTGTCCAGTTCAACGCTTCCCACTCTGATCCGATGCAGTTTTTCCACATGCAGCCCGCACGCGGCGAACATACGTCTGACCTGATGATAACGGCCTTCACCGATACTGACTTCCACCTGCCTGCCTGCCACCGCCTTCAGCGTGGCCGGTTTGGTGGGTTTGACCTCATTGCGCAGGGTAAAGCCTGCACCGAAACGTTGCACCACGGTATCGTCAATGGCCGCATCAAGTTCTGCCAGATAGGTTTTCATGCACTGACGACGCGGGGAAATGACGCTGTGAACCCATTGCCCGTCGTCACTGAGCAACACCAGACCGGTGGTGTCCTTGTCCAGACGGCCGGCAATACTAAGGTCAACACCGTCAAAACCCATCAGGTCAAGCACGGTCGGATAATCGCCGTCCGTGGTGGCACAGACGTAACCTTCCGGTTTGTGTAGCATGAAGTAACGCGGGCCGCGTATTTCCACTACCTCGTCATCGAGCATCACCGTGTCTTCGGTGGTGATGGACAGTGAGGCGCTCTTGACCACCTCATCATTGACGGTGACGCGTTTCGCTCTGAGCGCGCGACGCGCCAGTTCACGGGAAAGTTCAGTGGCGTGGCCCAGGAACTTGTCCAGGCGCATGGGAAATTTGACGGTGGGCATGGGCAATGGCTTTTAATGGCGTGGCATGGTGAAATCGGGATGCTAGCATAGCAGGGGTGGCCATGAGCAACAAACTGGTTGCTGCCGGTCGTCGTATACACGCCAAACTGCTGATTTACTGCGAGGTACCGAACATTGACTTTGCCAATGGCTGAACTGCGACCACCCATACGCCGCCACCTGTGCCTGCCACAAAGGGCGCTGGCCAGATTGACCAGCACCTGCTGCGCTTTGCTGCTTGCCGCTGGGCTGGGCACCCAGGCCCTGGCGCAATCGGCAGATCGGGCCAGCATTATCGCGGCGCTTGACCCGGACCGGCTGGCACAGCAGGCAGGCGCCCTGCCGAGAATACACAGTCTGCTTATCAGCCATCAGGGCGAGCGCATTCTGGAGAAATACTACGCCGGCAGAACCGCTAATCAACCAGCCAACATGAAATCCGCCTCCAAAAGTGTGGTCTCTGCGCTGGTGGGCATTGCCATCGACAAAGGTTATATCAGCAGTGTCGACGAACCCGTTGCCACTTTCTTCCCTGATTTCACTCATCCGCAGTCACCGGCACAATGGCAACGCCTTACTGTGCGCGATCTGCTGACCATGCAAGCCGGCTTGCAAAGTACCAGCGGACGGAACTACGGCCGCTGGGTGGTCAGCGACAATTGGGTTCAGGCGGCACTGTCACGGCCGTTTGTCGCCGAGCCCGGTACAAACATGATTTACAGCACCGGCAGCACGCATATCCTGTCAGCAATCCTCACTAAAGCCACAGGTGTCAGCACGCGTGAGTTTGCCCAGCAGCACCTGGCCACACCCATGGGTTTTCAAATGGCCTACTGGAGCCAGGATCCACAGGGCATATTTTTCGGCGGCAATGACATGGAAATTACGCCGCGCCAGATGCTGGCTTTCGGTGAACTTTATTTAAATAACGGTCAGTATAATAACGAGCGGATTGTATCGGCAGACTGGGTTCAGCGATCACATGAGGCGCATGCCACTTCGCCGCGCGGACAAGGACGCTTTTATGGGTATGGCTGGTGGCTACGCGAGATGGCCGGCATGCTGGTGCCGCTGGCCTGGGGGTATGGTGGTCAGCTGATTTTTGTCGTCGAGGAGTACGATCTGGTGATCGTGGCAACCTCCGACAGCACGCCGGGCAATGACCGATCAGGGCATTTAAGGCAACTTTATGCATTTATTGAAAATAATATTCTTGCCGCTTTACCTGTGAAATAACGGCAAGCTGGTAAAATGTTTCTGCTCTTTGTACGCCGGTGTTGGGCATGCCCAACATAGCACTATATTCAAACCAGTGACTTAGCAAAACCCCCGTAAAAGTGTACGGTGGGCGCAACACTTTTTTTGCCTGTTTTTTAAGCACCTACGCGACAATTCCCGACAAATCAGTACTTTGCTATTTGGCATAAACTTTGCGATGATCATTTTGTACATCAGGGGATCATTCGGCACACGTTGTCTCGGGAGGGTAGCAAAATGTTGAGTTGGGCTATTACATTTTTGATTATCGCCATCATTGCGGGCTTGCTGGGTTTCACGGGCATCGCCGGCACCGCCGTTGGTATAGCGGAAATATTGTTCTTTATTTTCATCATCCTGTTTATTGTTGCAATGATTGCAAGAGCAGTACGCGGCAATCCGCCAACGTAATTCATCTGGCCAGGCTGAAAATGATCGGTACATGGAGAGACCGGACAAGGGACGGATCGACGCGATGGAGCGCACAACGGACTACCGGGAAGGAGTTGCAGAGACGGAGCTTTGCAGAGATGGAATTTTGAAATAGCGGTGTGAATTATGTCACACTGAAAAAGGGAAGTGTGACTGCCACGATGAGTCACGCTGTTTTAATAATGTCCAGGAGGATATATGAATAAGCTTTATTTGTTGTTTATTGTTGCTGTATTGGGTCTGGCTGCCTGCGACGAGCAGGGGCCGGCTGAAGAAGCAGGCGAACAGATTGACGAGGCCGCAGAAGAAGCCGGTGATGCGTTTGAGGACGCAACCGACTCGTGAGTATTGTTGTCCTGCTATTGCGGCTTTGCCGGTTTAACAAAGCGGCAAAGTAGCAGCGGCAGTAAACACAGGTCCGCTAACAGCGCCAGCAGCATTGCCAGCGCTGTTAGCAGTCCGAACACCACGCTTGGTACAAAATCCGAGAACGCCAGCATAGAGAAACCCGCACCAATCAGCAGACTGGTGTAGAGCATGGCCATCCCTACGGTCGCATGCGATCGCGTCACTGCCTCATCTGCATCATTCCCGCTTTTTAATTCTGCCAGGTATCGATGCACATAGTGTATGGTGTCATCCACCGCTATCCCCATGACGATTGCGGCGATGGTAATAGTCATCAGATCCAGCGGCAATCCGACCCAGCCCATGACACCGAAAATGGCGGCGGTGGATAACAGATTAGGTGCAATGGCGACCAGCGCCACGGTCAGCGATTTGAAAATCAGCATGAAGGTCAGTGTCAGTGCAATATAGACAATGGCCAGCGTCGTGACCTGGGAATCTGCCAGCTGCTGCATGATATCCTGATACAGCATGAACAGGTTGGTAAGCTGATAATCGTTTTCCGCTATGCCCAGCTCTGACATGTCTGTTTTTATGCTTTGCAAAAGCTCGGCTCTATTCAGTCCCTCTGTCAGGTCTTCCACCCAGATATTGAATCTGACCTCGTTATTGTCTTCATCAAAAAACGAGCCGATCAGATCGTCACGAAACGATTCGTCCATCATCCAGTACAAGGCTGTCAGTTCGTATTCCGTCAAAGGCCGGTCGTTGTTCACGTCACGAGCCAGATCCGTCATGTTGACGGGCGACAGAATACGTCCGGTGGCATCGTAACGGGCAAGTCGGTTCTGGATGCGCTGCATGCTCAACACACTGTCGGCGCTCATCACGATATCAGGATCACCGGGTTGCTCTGGCAGTGTGTAGATCATGTCCAGCGGCGTGGTGCCGCCGAATGACTGGTCGATGTAGGCCAGCTCCTGATAGATTTGCGTTGAGGGTTTGAAGTAGTTGATGAAACTGTTCTCCACGCTCAAACGCGTGGCACCTGACACGCCGACACCCAGAATCACCAGACACAGCACAATCACTGTCGCCTGGTATTTCAGCACCAGTGCGCGAAAGCCCCTGACCAGGGCCACCAGCGGCGACAGATCCTTGCGAACTTTCTCCCGCGGCAGCAGCTCCACGAGCACCGGGAACAGTATCAGACTGACCACAATGGACAGCCCCATGGCAATGATCATCATCCAGCCAAAGGAGATGACCGGCTGAATACCGCTGAAAATCAGTGATGCAAAACCCACCGATGTGGTGACGCCGGCAAAAAAGCAGGGCCCCATTTTCTCAGCCAGGGTTGCCCGCACCAGCTCGCGCTGGGTGAGGTCGTTGTCCTGTTCGGCGAACTGACGGTACTGGACAATCAGATGAATCACGATAGCCAGGGTCAGAATCAGTTGCAGGGCAATGAAATTGGCCGAAATCACTGTCGCTTTCATCCCGAACATCGCAAACAGGCCAATGGTCGGCAGCACACTGCAGATACAGCACACTACCGGGATCAAAATCCAGCGCAGGCTGCGGAACAGAATCAGCAACACCAGGCAGATCATCACCGCAATGGCGGCGCCAAAAATAATCAGGTCGTTGCTGATGATCTCGATCAGTTGATAGGCGATGACGTGCACACCGCCAAGACGAATATTGGCTTCATTGGCATACTCAGCGGCCAGGGCCCGGAGCTGATCGATCTCTTCAATGCGGGTCTGCTCAAGCTGTTCTTCTATCGGCTCCCGTTCGGCGATCAGGGCTTCGAGTTCTTCGCTCTCCTCGGCACTCAGTTCCCCATCGACGGATGCGCTGGTAAGCGCATTAATGCGACCGTTGATTTCCTGCAGACGTTCGTCCGTGCGAAACAGAATCTGCAGCGCAGTGGCGGTCTGTTCGCGATTGACCAGCAGGTCCGCATAGATCGGATGATCGGCGAACTCCTCTTCGATCTGCTGCATCTGGAACTCACCATCATTGATGGTCATGTTATCCAGATCACCGCTGACATCCTGCACATCATTCACATTGGCAAACAGTGGCACGTTCAGCATGTTGCGGACCGACGCGACGCGGTCCATGGCCAGAACCGACTCGGTCAGTGCGCGCACACTGGTGAAGGTCTGTTCGGAATATAGCGGATGAGCCGTGGGCTCATAGGTCAATAGCAGGAATTCCTGCGGCGCATAGCGCTGGTTGACGTCCTGGGTCTGGATATAAAGCTCGTTGCCCTGGGTCAGCAGAGTGTCGGGAGAAGCATCTATTTCGAAGTGGCGGGCCTGCCATCCCAGCACCGCGACCAGCATCAGGAAGACGGCCAGAATTGTCTTCGGCCAGTTCAACATCAGCTCAATAAATCCGGCTTTGAAGCCGCTGAATATACCCTGCTCAGCTGGCGAATCCCGATGCGACGAACTGTCCTGCGCGGACGGCTTCTGCGCGTGTACATCCTGTTCAGATCCGGGCGATGGCATCCTGCAACTCCTGACTGCGTGGGGTGCCCAGAATAGAAGTATTACTCACCAAAGTCCACGTTGCCGGTACACCTTCACAGGTACATTGCTATCAGAGCCCAGCTTGTTTATGATTTTCCGGCACTTGCACTTCCACCTATAACAAGTTTAAACAGGGAATTCTTATGGCGGGTCGTCTACAGCACAAGGTCGCTCTGATCACGGGTGCCACCAGTGGTATCGGCGAGGCAACAGCACGCGTGTTTGCCGCGCAGGGGGCACAGCTGCTGATCGCTGGCCGCAGTGTCGACAAAGGTGCAGCATTGGCCGCGCAGCTAAGCTCGGAATTCGGCGTCAAGGTCATCTTCAGGCGCACGGATGTCATGGTCGAAGCCGACATCGCAGCAGCGGTAGATACCGCCATGACTGAATTCGGCCAGCTCGACTGCCTGTTTAACAATGCCGGCGCCGGCGAACGCAGTACCGCCGAAACCGTTACCGAAGAGGATTTTACACACGTCATGCGGCTGCTGGTGGGCGCGCCGGTGTTTGGCATCAAACATGCCGCCCGGGTGATGAAACCGGCAGGCGGAGGCAGCATCATCAATAATGCCAGTATCGCTGCGCACCGATTCGCGCAGGGAGGATATCTGTACTCCGGCGCCAAGGCCGCGGTCACCCACCTGACCCGCCTGGCAGGTGTCGAATTGGGGCCCTGGAATATTCGCGTCAATGCCATTTCCCCGCTGTCTCTTATACACATCTGACGCTGCCGACGATCTACTCTGTGTAGATC
>CAJXPR010000074.1 GCA_913058135.1 uncultured Gammaproteobacteria bacterium | reverse complement strand
ACGAGATTTCTGCCTGTCTCGTGGGCTCGGAGATGTGTATAAGAGACAGCCGTTGGCATGCCCGCGGATATTCGTGAGCAACGCCTGATTGAATGGGCCGAAGCTCCGGGCGGGCGGGCGTCGCATCCGCGCGAGGAGCACCTGTTGCCGCTACATGTGGTCGCTGGCGCCGCTGGCGATGATATCGGTCATCAGGTGTTTCAGGATCGTGTCATCGGCAGTATGCAGTCAGCTTTCATGTTTGGGGGATGACGGTCGGTCAGAGGCACAGCAGGAAAATTCACTTCTACATTTATTTATTATTGGAGAACATTATGCCAGTCGTCAGAGTCAGTTGGTTTGAAGGTAAAGAGACAACCGCCAAGAAAGCCGTTGCCAAAGAAATTACGGAAAGTATGGTCAGGAATTTTAATTTCCCTCGTCGTAATATACACAAAGTCCTTGCGGGACTTTTGCGGGTTTAGATGGGCATTGTTGTGGTTTATAGTGCAAAATCACGCAACGGACACGCTGGTACAGTTTATAAAAGCACATATAGCGTTTGCAGTAGGGGTTCGAACCACATGCTCGGCAGTTTGAATCACTTCGGGTGCGCCAAACGGCAAATGTCCTGCTCAAAAGAGCAGGGCATTTTTGTTTTTGGTTAAATGAAATCAGCATTGCCACCACCGCGCCCAAATGCAAACGCTTTCTATCTCGACTACGTTCGCTCTTCAGAAAAAAGCTTGATCATAGGCATTATGAGGTGTCTGAACCTGCGAGGATGCCGTCGAGTAGACAGGTTGCTCCGTTTAACTACCGGTGGAAGTCGCCCGCGCGTTCCGGTTGATAGAGAACTTCCTTGATTCGAACCCGCAGCACACCCCCACCCGGTTTGGGCCACTCGATCTGGTCGCCCTGACGTAAACCAAGCAGAGCGCTACCCACGGGCGCAAAAATTGAAATTTTCTCACCAGAGGCATCGGTATCCTTGGGGTAGACAAGTGTCAGGCAAAACTCCTCTCGGGAGGATTCGACCTCAAACCGTACTTTGGAGTTCATGGTGACTACCGTTGAGGGTACATCCTTCGGCTCGACAATCGTCGCCCGGTCGAGTTCGGCCTCCAGCGCATCTTTTCCAGGAAACGACTTTGGCGGCAACGATGCAATAATATTTTCGAGCCGCTCAGCATCCAGAGATGAGATTATTACTTCGGGCTTCATATATGATCCTGTCAGTCAGGTAGGACTGCTTGAAGGTTTTAATTGGGCTGGCGCAATTATAGTGGAATTTCAGAAAGGAAGGTAGGCAAAAAGCAGAGTGACAGATACGTCAGCAAGTAATCCAGCTTAGCTTGTTAATATATTTAGAAGATATATACTTGGCCAACCTCTATCAAACGGCGCCAGTCTCGTGAAGACAGTTTTTTTCTCTAGCAACATATTTCATCCGACCTTCCTCACTTAACCGGGTGTGGCGATACAGCTGCCCCCGGGTTATTTAGTAAACAAAAATTTGTGAATATGTACGGGAATAATGTTCTTGGAGTTAGGTGTGCGCGGAGAAGTTATTAATGGCGAAAAAATCGCCAGTATATATCGTTTTATTTCAAAGATTTCGGATTTCATTAGCGGGAAAAGCTCCGGCGAATCAATGATGCTTGATAGAGCAGAGCTTATCTGTCTGCTTGAAAGGTTGCAGGACAGATATGTGCTCGACGCTCATCCGCCCGGCCGTTGGGTGCGGATCGGCGCGCAAGTTGCACTGAAGGATATTCTTGATTCATCAGAGCTGGATCTGGAAGTTACATTGCCTGACAATAGTGATCCTTCATGTGGCAAGATCAGCGTTCTTTCGCCTTTGGGCGCAGCGCTATTCGGTCGGCAGGAAGGTGATATTTTTATCGTTTCCCTGGGCAATCGCCTGAACAAGTTCCGCATCATGTCAATTGACCGACAGTCCTGAAGAGGGTCGAAAGGAGGTTGCTCGCCATGCAGTATTTCGATGCCGCAAACTTGGAATGGAAGCAGCGTAGCTGCTGAAAAACGGTAGCCGATGTCAGCATACTGCGGCCAGCTGATTCAGATGCCCTTCACCATATACTTTGGGCGGGAATATGAGTAAGGAAAAGGCAAAAAAACAAGCCTCAAAAACACTGAAAGAAAAGCGGAAAGAGAAGCGCGATAAAAAAACTAACAAATCGGTTTTCCGATAATATAAAGGGGGGATCCAGTTGGATTCCCCCTTTTTTATTGAGCATACAATTATCTTGTGTTTTCTAGGAAATCTTGAGTGGTAAAATGGAATCCGGCCTGAGGGGTTTCAGGAACAAAGACTTGTTGGGGACGGCATCGGCCAGCGTATGTTGGTTGAGTGACTCGATAAAGGCCTGATTGGCATCGAAAAGAAAGTGCTTGAGATGACAGCTGTCAGTGACCTTGCAGGTATTGGTGTCCCTGTCGAAACATTCGACAATATTCATATTGGGTTCAAGGCTCCTGATCGTGTCACCAAGCCTGAGTTCAGCTGGATCCCGGGCCAGCCGGATTCCCCCGCCTTTCCCCTTGGTACTGGCGATATAACCCAATTGACTGAGTTTGTGCACAACTTTGACCAGATGATTGCGGGAAATACCGTAGTGTTCGGCCAGTTCGCGAACGCTGCATAGTCTGTCCGGCTCGGCGGCAAGATACATGAGCGCGCGCAGGCCATAGTCGGTAAACGTCGTCAGTTGCATGAATCACCCTCAATTCAGACTTGCAATAGCGGGCAAGTCCGGCAATAATAATATGTGTCAATAATACATATTAAAGCATTTTTGTTAAAAAGGATCCGTAATGTTACGCGAAGAAACCATCAAGGTTGTTAAATCCACTGCTCCGATTCTTGAAGAACATGGAGAAACCCTGACTCGCCACTTCTATGAAAGGATGTTCTCACACAACCCTGAAGTCGCACCATTATTCAATCCCGCCAATCAGGCGGCAGGGCTTCAGCAAAAAGCCCTGGCAGGCGCAATCTGCGCCTATGCAGCCAATATTGACAATCTGGAGGCGCTGGGCGGTGCTGTCGAACTGATCGCACAAAAGCATGTTTCCCTGCAGATTCACCCTGAGCATTATCCCATCGTAGGTGAAAACCTGCTGGCATCGATATCAGAGGTGCTGGGTGAAGGCGCCACGGATGCGGTAATTGACGCGTGGGCCGAGGCTTACGGCTTCCTGGCTGACATCCTGATTGGTCGGGAGAAGCAGATCTATAGCGAACACGCCGAGCTCGCGGGAGGCTGGATGGGATTTCGGACCTTCCGGATTGCCAGCAAGGAGGTCGAGAGCAGTGTTATCACTTCTTTCTACCTGGTGCCTGTCGATGGGGGAGAGCTACCGGCATACAAGCCAGGCCAGTACATCACACTCCGGGTAGAAGGACCGGACGGTTACACCACCATGCGTAACTACAGCCTTTCCGACAAACCAGGCCAGGATCACTTTCGCATCAGCGTAAAACGGGAAACCGGACTTGGCGCCGGCAACCCGGATGGTTACGTTTCCAATCTGCTGCACGCAAAACTGGAGGTTGGCTCGGAGCTTGAGGTGTCGGCGCCATGCGGTGAATTCTTCCTCGACGTCACGGAAAAACACGAACGACCTCTCGTTCTTTTGGCGGCTGGTGTGGGTGTTACGCCTCTCATGAGCATGCTTCTCAGTGCTCTTGAGACCATGCCAGGGCGTGAGATCGTCTTTATCCATGGTGTCGAGGATGAGCAGGTCCAGGCGTTCCGCGCAACAATAGATGCATTGAGCTCACAGTACCCGAATCTGAAAGTGCACTACCGTTACAATGCGCCGGTCAACCCTGATACCGTTCATTCGGGCTCATCGAGCACCGGACTGGTAGATGCAGAGCTGATTGAATCACTCATCCCCCAGCGCGATGCAGACTATTATTTCTGTGGTCCGCAGGCGTTCATGGTCAACATTTACCACCAGCTGCTGACGTGGGGAATTCCTCCGATGCAGGTGCATTTCGAGTTCTTTGGTCCACGCCAGGCGTTGGACAAGGGCACAGTTGACGAGACTTCTCAAGAAGAGCGTGCAGGGGGGCGTTGTCCGATGCATGCCTGACGGGCATGCTTGACGGGCCGAGCCGGATGTAATGAAAAGGATGGACATGACGAGATTTATGGACCGATTGTTATCCTATGCATTCCGGCCGTTTTTTCTGCTGGGTATCATCTATAGCATGTCTCCAATCATCTTGTGGATTTTGATCTGGAGCGGGCACCTTGTACTGGACTGGTCCAGGGTGCCTGTACACTGGCATGCGCATGACATGATGATGGGACTTATGGCTGCCGCAATTGCGGGGTTTCTATTAACCGCAGTGGCCAACTGGACGTCTCGTCCGCCGGTGACTGGCTGGCCATTGGCAATTCTGGTGACTTTCTGGCTCGCCGGCAGGCTGGCGATATTGTC
Organism: uncultured Gammaproteobacteria bacterium; assembly: GCA_913058135.1. Classification (GTDB taxonomy): domain Bacteria; phylum Pseudomonadota; class Gammaproteobacteria; order Pseudomonadales; family Pseudohongiellaceae; genus Pseudohongiella. The sequence continues at coordinate 15,249 of CAJXPR010000074.1, read as the reverse complement.
GCCCACGCTGAGTGCCATGGCCGATGGGCTTTTCTGGCTGTTGCTCTGTGTGCTGGTGGCGCGCGAACTGTTCAGCGCACGCAACAAACGTAACTATAAGGTGCTGGCGGTATTAATCGCACTCAGCCTGAGTGACGTGCTGTTTCATGCCGGGGAATTGCAAGTGCTGCCAGATATTGATCTTCAGCGGGTGTTATGGGCCCAGTTGTGGTTGGTGATCGTGCTGATAAATGTGGTAGGCGGGCGACTCATTCCGGCTTTCACCGGTAACTGGTTGCGTCGCCGAGCGCCCATGGGGGAGGAGTTGTCCCCATCCAGCTTGCCAGGGTCATTTGGTCTGACTGACCAGGTTGCCATCGGCCTGTTGCTGCTGTTTGCGGCAAGCGTCATATTTCAATGGCCTGTTGCGGTGGCAATTCCCCTGGGGGTGAGCTGCTTTGTAGCGCAACTCTGGCGATTGCTGCGCTGGAAATTCTGGCTGACCCTGTCTGATCCGCTCGTGTGGATGATGCATTTGTCCTACGCCTGGCTGGTAATGGGCATACTGCTGTGGACGCTGTCGCTGGCCGGGGTTATGTCTGTCAGCGCCGCCGTGCATGCGCTGACCATAGGGGCCATCACCAGTATGATTATCAGTGTCGGTGCCCGGGCAGCGCTGGGGCATACCGGGCGTGCTTTAAAAAGTCATTACCTGTTAACGTGTGCAGTTGTGCTGCTCAGCCTTGCTGCCTTGACGCGTATCGCCGCTGCAATTGTCGGCGGGGCGCTTTGGCTCGAGATGGCAGCTGGGCTCTGGCTGTTGGCACTGCTGTGTTTTGCTCTGCGTTATGTGCCGATTTTGATCGGCCCTACAAAATAGTCGTCGCAGACATTCGTTCGACTCAACCGCAAGCCGAATGCATCAGGAGTGAGAGATGCGTAATCTTAATATTCTGAGCCTTCTGTTGCTCGCTACGCTCTGGGCAGGCCTGCTACTGGGGGTGTCATTTCTGGCAACGCCGGTGAAATTCCTTGCGCCCAGTTTGTCGCTGCCAGTCGCGCTGGATGTTGGCCGGCAGACCTTCAAGGTCTTCAACTGGGTTGAGGTCGCACTGGCGCTGCTGCTTGTCGTACTCACTGTCGGTACAGCCAGGCGATGGATGCAGGCGACGGCCGTGACTGTTGCGTTAATTGTGGCAATGCAAACGGTCTGGCTTCTGCCGGTACTGGACGCTCGTGTGCAGGTAATTCTGGACGGCAGCACGCCTCCTTCATCTGTGTTACACATGATTTACATCGGCGCAGATACGCTCAAACTGACGCTGTTGGGAATTATCGTGTGGCGAATATGCCACTTAATAAGTCAATCGTTGATTATCAAATGAACCGATGGAGGATTAAACGATGGCAAAACAATACACATTGATTTCGACGGCCCTGGCGGCACTGGCTATTGCAGGTTTGATTGTGCTGCTGAACAGCAGTCCGGCCAGTGCCCAGAATGACGGGCTGAGTCTGATCACGGATACCCCGGATGAGGGTTATGCGCTGGCCGTGAGTCTTGCACGCCGGGGCGTGAGTACCACGCAGCCGGATCGCGAGGTGCTTTTCTCGCTGCGTGATGAGTATTCAATGGATGCAGCGCAGTTAATCGCTTCCTCTCAGGTCATCGCCATTCATTTCGCCACCATCGCGCAAGCCAATGACCATTGGCGGTGAAGTGCCCATAGGAAAAATGAGTGCAGCGAACGCGAAAGGCGAGGCCCGGAAGTGAGGCGGGTAACCTCTTTGGGTGGCTGACGCTTCAGTTCGCAGATTCCTGCGGCAATGAATACGCGGTCTGGTTGGAGTAGTCAGGCCGGATCGCGCCGCAGCGCTTTGATAAAGCCCAGCAAGGTCTGTTTGGCGTCGTCTATAACCTGCTCACGATCTTCGGCTGCAACGGCCACATGCACTGCTTCCATGAGTCCGCCCAAAAGTATACTGGCAGTCAGGTCTACTGAATCGCCTTTAATCTCGCCAGCCGCCCGCAGCTTTTCCAGTACCTGATACATCAGGCCGAAACCGTAGCGCATCTCAATATTGCGCCACTCCCGCATGCCGATGACATTAGGTGCATCGCTAAACAGAATCCGGTGCACGCCGGCCTGGGTGCACAGTTCGAATGTCAGATGGATGCCAGTCTCCAACTGCTGCCAGCCACTCATGGTATCAGTCAGCTCGGCGCTGATCCGCGTCATGATCTCCTGCTCGATACTCTCCGCCACTGCCTGAAACAAGGCCTTCTTGTTGCCGAAGTGGTGATAGAGCGCACCGGTAGTGACGCCCGCATCCTCAACGATCTGCTCCAGTGACGCTGCCGCGAAGCCATGCTCGCTGAACGCTGCGCGTCCGGCAGCGATCATCGCGTCCCGTGTTGCTCTGGTATTGGCTTCGCGCCGACCACCGACGACTGCCGTAGTGTTGGATTGATGAGGCATTCTGGTAGCGGCCTTTCCGGAAACCAAGAGTGAGATGACATGCCACGGCAGTTTCTCATAAAAAGCATTTGCATAACATAAATATGCAACATAATATAATTACGTAATCAAATTATGTTTGATGGTTTCAGGCCAGCGTCATCAAACACTGTCTTGTCTGTCGGCCAGAGGATGCCTCATGTTTACTGTTCAATGGATACTTGATTGCCGCCCTGGGAGCATCGCGGCGCTGCTGATCATACTGACCCTCCCGGTCTCCCTGTCTGGCTGTATTGGTAGCGGCGCCGGTGCGACGACCGGGCACAACTGGTTCAACAGCGCCCGGACTTTCGTGACGACTGACTATGGGCGTATTGCCGTGGTCGAGCGTGGTCAAGGACCGGCCGTCGTCTATCTGCACGGATTCCCTCTCAATAGTTGGCACTGGCGGCATCAACTGACTGAACTGGCAGATTTACGTCGGGGCATTGCCATCGACCTGATGGGACTGGGGCACAGTGAAATTGCCGACGACCAGGACCTGGGCTTTGACGCCCAGGCCGATATGGTGCTGGCAACACTGGATGCCATGGGGGTGCAGACATTTGATCTGGTTGGCAACGACAGTGGTGGCGCCGTGGCCCAGATTATCGCGGCAAGAACGCCGCAGCGGGTGCGCTCCCTGGTACTGACCAATGCCGACGTCCATACCAACTGGCCACCAGCCGCACTGGGACCAATGCGCGAGCTGGCGCGTCAGGGTAGGCTCGACGAGCTTCTGGAAAGCCACCTTGAAGATCCGGATATCGCGCGTTCGGGGCTGGGGCGTATGGCTTACGAGAACCCGGATTTTATTACTCCTGAATTGCTGCATGCCTACACCGATCCGCTACTGATCAGCCCCGCCCGGCGCGAGGCAGTCAATCGTTTCGTCTCCCGCCAGGATCATGAGGTCACCGTAAGAATCGAGTCTGCGCTGCAGCAGTTCGATAAACCGACATTGGTGCTGTGGGGAACAGCGGACCCGTTTTTTGCTGTGGAATGGGCATACTGGTTGCGGGACACGATACCGGGCGTTTACCGGGTCGTCGAGTTTGATGGCGCAATGTTGTTCTTTACCGAGGAGCGGGCACGCGAGGTCAATAAGCTGCTTCGAGCCCATTTCCTGGGTCTGGATGCCGGGCTGCTATTGTCCGAGACAGGACACTGACCATTTTCGGTGATATTGTGCCGACAAAAGTCATCCATTCAGAGGTGCTCGATGAACCGGTCAAGATCCGCCACCGCATTGCTGGTTATTCTGATGTCAGTATTCGGGCTGCCATTCAGTTCGTTCCAGGCCAGCGCGCAGGACTATCAGGAGTGGAGCGCGGAAACCCGTACTTCGTTCAGTTTCCGGGTTGACGGAGACACCGTCCGCGCCATGCTTCCTGCCAACTGGACTGTTGCCTCTGCCTCGGAAGCGCCTGACCAGGTCAATCTGAGTGTCACTTTCATGGATCGCCATGTCATTCATGATCCGCAGGGTCAACCGGTCGGCACTGGCAGCAGCCGGTACATGGTGATGTCGGTGCAGGCCCGCGATGCCAGCGGTGACGCCAGTATTCTGATTATCAATGGCATTTCACCGGAAGGTGCGGGTGCCTATGACGTCTATCAGAGCGCTGTTTTGGCCACGGCGGAGCGCCGGGTGACCGGGCAGGGCGACCGGCATGCAGAGGTACAGGAATACTGGCAGATGGAGGCCGACAGCGGCGACAGTATCCGTGTTGATCTGCACTATCAGCAGGCAGTGCCTACAAGAAGGCAGTCCACGATTGTCATCCGCTCCGGCAGGCATACTGACTATACCCGCACCTACCGGATCGACCAGGCCAATGATGCCCTTGGGGTTCCCAATGCGGCGGACAGTCGCGTACAGACCTTCAGCTTTGTGGCCACCGGGCCCCTGTACTCCCGCCTGTTTGATGGCAGCGAAGTGTTGACCGGTATCACCTCGACGCCATGGTACAACCGAGAGATTTCCGTTCCCTGACGATCCGTCGACAATTAGTCGGATGAACTGGTCCAGCTACCGTTTACACCCTGATTCGCCGGGGTTGTCGGCTTGCTTAGCATCCATGGATGCCTTATTCTTGCGTGTACCCAGATTTGGCCATATCACCCCCTGGTCGTGCGCCTGCTGTCACTGATGCAGCCGTGTAACAAGGGTGGTCAAATGATTCGAAAAAATAAAATAGCCTGAATTCAGGGAGTTAGGAATGATAAGAACAAAACGCGTGTTATCAGCGCTGGCGTTAGGCGTCAGTTCGCTTGTCTGTTCGACTGCCGCCTGGAGCCAATCCGGCACAGATGTATCCGCTGGCGACTGGCCTGACTATAACGGCAATATGGCCGCCCAGCGCTATTCGCCGCTGGATCAGATCAACGCGGACAATGTCAACTCCCTGGAGATAGCCTGGCGCCTGCCAACGGGCATGTTCGGTTCACAGCCCGAATTCAACGCCACTTTTACTCCGCTGGAAGTCGATGGGGTACTTTATACCACCATTGGCGCGCAGCGCGACGTAGTCGCCCTGGATGCTGTTACCGGCCAGTTGCTCTGGCAATGGCGCGCAAAAGAAGGTGAGCGCTTTGATGCCGCTCCCCGTAAAGGCTCCGGCCGCGGTGTGGCGTTCTGGCGCGATGGCGACAAGCGGCGCATCCTGACCATTACACCGGGCTTCTTTCTGGTATCCCTGGACGCCGAGACCGGCCTGCCGGATCCTGAATTTGGTAACAATGGCGTGATCGACATGCAGGAAGGCCTGCGTTTGGCCCAGAACCGTGACGACATTGACATCGGTTCGTCCATGCCACCCTTTGTCATGAACGACGTTATTGTTGTGGGTCCGGCCATGGCCGTGTCCATGCGCCCGCCATCAATGGCCAACGTGAAAGGCGATGTGCGTGCTTACAGCGCGAGCACCGGCGAACATCTGTGGACCTTCCACACCATTCCGCGTCCCGGTGAGTTTGGTTACGACACCTGGCTGAACAACAGCGCTGACTATACCGGTAACACCGGCGTCTGGGCACCGATGTCAGGCGACCCGGAGCTGGGTCTGGTGTATCTGCCGGTGGAAGCGGCCACAGGCGACCGTTATGGCGGTGATCGTCCTGGCAACAACCTGTTCTCCAGCAGTCTGGTGGCAGTGGACATCGAAACTGGCGAGCGGCAGTGGCATCAGCAAATGATCCATCACGATATCTGGGACTGGGACAACCCCGCTGCGCCGATTCTGGCAGATCTGCCTAACGGCCGTGAAGTTGTCATGCAGGTGACCAAGCAGTCATTTGTGTATACCTATGATCGTGCTACCGGCGAGCCCATCTGGCCGATCGAAGAGCTGCCGGTACCTGCCGGTGACGTGCCTGGCGAGTGGTATGCGCCGACCCAGCCGTTCCCGACCAAGCCGGCCGGATTTGACCGACAGGGCATTACAGAAGATGATCTGGTAGATTTCACACCGGAAATCTACGCGGCTGCGCTGGAGGCGATCAAGCCTTTCCGTCTGGGTACCAACCTGTACTCTCCGCCTTCAGTGAAAGACGCAGCCGACGGTACGCAGGGTACGCTGAGCCTGCCATCTGCAACCGGTGGGGCCAACTGGGAAGGCGCGGCCATGGATCCTGAGACCGGCATGCTGTACGTGCCGTCGCGCACAGTAGCAACTGTGTTGTCAGTGGACAAGGACCAGAATTCCGACATCGACTTCAGCATGGCACTGGGTGTGCGCGTACCGCGAGCCATGGGTCTGCCCATTGCCAAGCCACCGTATGGTCGTATCACTGCGATCGATATGGTCGAGGGCGAACACGAGTGGATGATCGCCAATGCGGATACGCCACCGGCGATTGCCAACAACCCGGCGCTTGACGGTGTGGACATTCCCCGCACCGGCGTTGAAACACGTTCCGGGTTGCTGTTGACCAAAACCCTGCTGTTCTCGGGCGAAGGCACTGGCGGTGGCCCGACCTTGCGCGCGCATGACAAACAGACCGGCGAGATTGTTGCCGAAATTGAAATGCCCGGCACCCAGACTGGCCAGCCGTTTACTTATGAACACGACGGCAAACAATATATTGGCATGGTAGTCAGCGAGCGCGGTAATCCGTCCGAGCTGGTGATTTATACGCTGCCGTGACCCGCAGTAATTGATACCAAGGAGTAGAAGTAATGATACGACATTTGTTTTCCAAGGCGGCGCTTGCGCCGCTGCTGTTGGGTGCCACGGTGACTGCGCAGGCTGCGACCTGGGAAATCGACCCCGAGGATTCGACAGTCATCTTCAAGTATTCGTATTCGGATACCCCTTACCAGGGCGAATTCAAGAATATTCAGGCGACGTTTGAAATTGATCCGCTGAGCCCGAGCGATTGCAAGATCGACGTTCTCATTCCAATTATTGATCTGGAAGTGGGTGACGAGGAAACCGAGAGCTACATGTTTGACATCGAGCTGTTTGATGTCGACCAGTTCCCGACTGCCACGTTTACCGCTGATCAGTGCGAGCTGACTGGTGTCGATTCGTTTACTGCCAAAGGCATGCTGACGATCCGTGACCAGACCCAACCTATGGATTTTCCATTTGAGCTGAGCATTGACGGCACCCGTTTCAACCTGACCAGTGAAGTGACTGTGCAGCGTCTGGACTTTGGCGTGGGCCAGGGTTACTTCGCCAATACATCAGCCATCCCTAACGAAGTGGTGATAGAAGTCGACGTCTACGCCGACATCGTGCAGTAACAGAGACCCAGCCAAGGAAACTTTCATGCTTTCAAGAATGTTTTGCAAATATCGTCACTTCCTGCTGGTCCTGGCCAGCTCAGCGGCGCTGGTATCCTGTGATCGACTGATCACGCCGGATTTTGAAACCAGCGTTGCCGAGCTCAGGGGTGGGCAGTACACGCTTGACAAAGAGCACGCCTCGCTGTTGTGGAAAATCGATCACCTGGGTTTCTCCCGCTATATCGGTCGTTTTAACGATTTTGATGCCACGCTGGATTTTGATGCCGAGAACGTCGAGAACTCCAGCCTTGAAGTAATCATCGAGACAGCGTCGCTGGACGTTAACAACGAGGCATTTGCCGAAGATCTGCGCGGGTCTGACTGGTTTGATGTCGCGAACCATCCGCAGGCTGTGTTCAGAACAACATCGTTTGTTGAAGCTGTCGACGAGGATACTTTTGTCTTTGAAGGTGACCTGACACTGCTGGGTAATACCGGGCCGGTGACCATGACGGTCAACTTCAATGGCGGCGGTCGTAACTTCCTGACCCGGCGTTACACACTGGGGTTCTCGGCCACGGCCGAATTCCAGCGTTCCGACTTTGGTCTGGATAACATGGTGTCGTTTGGTGTGGGTGATGACATCCAGATCGAAGTCCATGTTGAATTCCAGGACTCCTCGCTTTAACCCCGCCTTCACCTGACAGTTCGGGGCGACTGCCTGGTCGTCCCCGATTGTCGCACCTCCGACATCTCTTCCTTTATTGCCTTCATCACAGGAACTACGCGTTTCTACGTAGTCGCCATTGCCTGTTGCGTCGAACGACGCAGTTGCGCATGTCGCTGCGCACAATTGCGTATCTGCGTATTCCTCTAAGTACTCCGGCGTATTTTTGCAGAATTAAAACTGGGTTAAAGTTAACTTATTTTGGTCGCCTTGTTTTTTACTGAAAGGTACTTAAACATCTGCAAGTTATTATAAGTAAAGAATAAAATGGTGCGATCAATGCACAATTATGTGATCGAGATGTCGTTGTGTGCCCTGAAATGAATCGTTATTCTTCGGCAATTTTTGATCGAAAATTTTAAAGCCCTGATTTTTATTGATAAAAATTTAGTGGCATACATATTGCTCATACCTCCCCGTTAGCCCTGTTTAGTTGCATCCACCGAGCTGGCAGGCACACAAGACACAATATCACTGAAGCCAGATACTGGCGGTCAACTGCTAGAAGTACCGGGGGGTATACAACCTGATGAATACAAAACCACTTAATGCCTTTAACCGAAGTCGTTTGAACGTTGCCATCGCCCTGTTGGCGGGCGTTGCGTCTACACCCTTTACATACGCGCAGGATGCGGACGCACCTGCCATCGAGGAACTGGTGGTCACCGGTAGTCGAATTCAACGGTTGGACAATGCGACTTCCACGCAGCCATTGTCGGTCATCAGCGCTGAAGACCTGTCCAGTTCGGCCACTGTCGACATCGGTGAAATTCTCAATGAAAATCCGGCTCTGCTGTCGTCGGTCACCAGCACCAACTCCATCGGCGGCACTGCGGCCAACAGCACACGTTCCAGTAACGTTGGTGGCAGTGCCCTTAACCTGCGCGCACTGGGTTCGCAGCGGACCCTGACGCTGGTGAACGGTCGTCGCCACGTATCCGGCATCGAGGGCACCTCGTCCGTTGATGTGTCCACCATCCCGTCAGCATTGATCGAGCGCGTAGAAGTGCTCACCGGTGGAGCGTCCGCTGTTTATGGTGCTGATGCGGTCACTGGCGTGGTGAACTTTGTACTGCGTAATGACTATGAAGGCGTAGATATCGATTTCCGCACCGGTCTCGCCGAAGAAGGCGATGCCGGCACCGCCAGCCTGCGCGCCCTGATCGGCCAGAACTTTGCTGACAATCGTGGTAATTTTACTATCTCTCTGCAACATGACTCCAGTGACGGCCTGCGTGCCGGTGACCGCGAAGGTCAGCGTAACGGCGGACGGTTTGGTAACGACGTTAACCCGGCGTTACGCTTCCAGAAAGGCGATATCACCGCATCCAACACACCCAACCTGGCTCAGTACTACAACTTCGACAACACCGGGTTGTTTCCTTTCGGTTTGCGAATTCCCAACCCAAGCACATTTGCCACCAACTACCAGCGCGAGTTTGGCACAACGCCCAACCTGACCGCGGCCGAGCAGGCGCTGTTCGACCGCGCCGCCACTGCCACACCACGGGCATTGTTGCCAGGCCGAACTTTCAACATCACTTCGCCCTATGGTGTCATCGCCCTGGGTGACTTCGGTACCGTGGTGCCGTTGGGCCAGGAACCGGATCTCGACGGCAATGGCACATCTGACTGCCTGGACAGCTTCACAGGCTACAACTCCAGTCTGGATGGCGCCGGGTCATTCGGTGCGGCAGGTGGCTGCTGGCTGGTTAACGAGTCGGGCCAACTGGTGCCCTATAACGATGGTCTGGTGGCGGGTAACTTCAACCAGTTTGGTGCTGAAGACAGCTATATTGCCCCCAATCGCCCTTACATCATTCCCAAGGACGACAAGTACTCCATCAACCTGAATGGACGATACGAGTTAACACCTACGATGGAGCTGTTTGCGGAGAGCAAATACGTGTATCACGAAGTGGTCTTCGGTGGTGGTGGTAACCAGGCGACTGACTATCTGTACGGTGCGCCGGATAACCCCTTTCTGCCCGCTGAGCTGGCGCCATTTGCCAGCAATCCGGGTGTCGGTTTTGTGGGCCCGGGCGGCCTGTACATTTCCCGGGACTCAGATGACTGGGGTGACAACGAGTCAATCAACCGACGTACCACCTACCGCCTGGTTGCTGGCCTGAGCGGCAGTCTTGACCAGTGGGGCATGGACTACGAAGTGGCTGCCAACTATGGCAAATTCAATCGCCACTACAAGTCACCGTTTACGCCAGTAACCGATCGCTTCTTTGCGGCTATCGACGTGGTCACCGATCCATCAACCGGTCAGCCAGTCTGTCGCTCTGATCTGGATGCCAGTGCCTACCCCAGAACTACGCCGTTCAACTTCCCATCCTACCTGGGTGGTCGTGCGCTATCTCCTTTCTTTAGTTTTCAGCCCGGTGATGGTCAGTGTAAACCTGCCAATATCTGGGGTGGCAAAGGGTCCATTAGCCAGGAAGCCATCGATTTCTTCTCCTATACCCGAACCGTCAAGGAAGAAATTGAACAGTCTGTGTTAAGCGGGTTTGTCAGTGGTAACAGTAGCGAGTTCTTTACGTTGCCTGCGGGCCCGGTGTCGTTTGCCTTTGGTGGCGAGTGGCGCGAAGAGAAAAGCTCACAGGAATATGATAACTACGACCAGGGTCTGACCTCTGTCAGTGGTGTGACGCCTCAAGGTGTTGCGTTTGAAGCCGGTGACTGGGTCGGAGATGTCAGCAACGCGCGAAGCCTGGGTGGTTCGCCCGGTAACCGTGCATTGAGTACCTCAGCCAAGTACGACGTCTGGGATATCTTCGGCGAGTTCGAGATTCCGCTGCTGAGCAATCTGCCACTGATTGAAACGCTGACCGTGGACGGCGCCTTCCGCCGCGCGGATTACTCCACATTTGGTGAGAGCGATACCTTCAAGGTGGGTGGTTTATGGGCCCCCGTCGAAGATGTCAGGTTCCGCGCCAATTACAGTAAAGCGGTGCGCGTACCCAACCTGTTCGAACTGTTCTCACCGGAGCAGGGCCAGAACTTCCGCCCCAACGATCCATGCGATGCGTCCCAGATCAGCAGCGGACCCAACCCGGCACTGCGTCAGCAAAACTGCGTGGCAGACCTGCAGTCCCTGAACGTGCCCAGCGACAAGATCTTTGACGGCGCGGGCAACTATATCTTCGTGGATCCTCTGTCCGCTGGTTTTCCGGGTGCTATCGGCGGTAACCCCGACCTGCAGCCTGAAGAAGCCATCACCAAAACACTGGGTGTAGTGATCCAGCCGCGCTTTATCGAAGGGCTGACTGTGAGTCTGGATTACTGGGATATCGTAATCGAAGACGCGATCTCGGAAATTTCTGCCCAGAATATTGTGACCAGTTGTTATGACTCTCCGACGCTTAACAACCCCTTCTGTGATCTCTTGCAGCGTAACCCCGAACCTACCTCAGCGCAGTCAGGCGGTTTCACCTTCCTGCGCCAGGTGCAGCTCAACTTTGGTGAGGCGCAGGCAACCGGTTTGGACCTGAACGTCAACTACCAGTTCCAGCTTGGTAACTATCAGATTGGCATGGGCGGCGCGGTCACCAAACAACTGGATCTGGCCTTCGTCGAGCCGTCCAACCCTGGTGAAGAGCCAGTGATTGACGACGATCTGCTGGAAATGAATCGTCCTGAATGGGCTGGTCAACTCAACCTGAATGTGGCTACCGGCCCCTTCAGTCTGGCTCTGCGCTCGCAGTACTTGAGCGAGATGGCGTTGACCGGCGCGATTGAAACCGCGGTGCAGAACTTCGGCCCGGATATTTTCACTGATGAGTTCATGTCGCACAACCTGTCCGGTAACTGGGACTACAGCTCCAATGTGCGTCTGTACGGCGGTATCAGCAACCTGACCGATGAAAAACCCTACGTTACCGAGCGCAGCTATCCAGTGAGTCCGGTGGGTCGGGCCTACTACGTGGGCATCAATGTTGCACTGTGATTTCGCAGAGATAGTCGAGTAGTCAGTGCGTCGCCGCGGTCATCATCTCCTAGCAGTTCAAGGTTGGTGGTGATCGCGGCCTCGTCACTTGATGGTGATGAGACAGTCAATCAAAGGACCCACCATGAAAACAACAAAGAAAGAGAGATCCCGCAGTATTATTGCAGCGCTCGCGCTGCTCTTGTGTACGCTGTCGACGCCATTGATGGCGCAGGACGAAGACGAAGAAGAACGTGAACCTATAGAATTTCCGAGCTCGCTGGACGAAAAGCTGTCCACGCTCACCGAAGAAGAAATGGAGTTTCTGCGCACCGGCCCCACGCGCCGTTTCGCCAGTACGCCCGAGGAGCTGATCAAGGCATTGGAAAAGCGCTCCGCTGAACAGGTGCGCGCCTACGTCGACGCCATGATCTGGGTGACCGAGCAGGAAAAATTTCAGGAAGGTGAAGACCTTGACCACATTCCACTGAACACCGACAGCCCTGATTTTAACGCCTATGCGGTACGTCGCCCGCGCAGCTTTGATCCTGATCGAGAGCCGGGGCCGATTGATCTGTCACGCTACGGTGGTCGCAGTGGCATACCTACTTTTGCCGGGGCACCTATCGCGCTGACGCCCGAGGACCTGATCGCCGGTGAAGTCGATGTTGCCATTGTCGGCGCGCCTCTGAACATGGGTTCGGGGTGGCGAGGCGCCCAGCACGGCCCGTTGGCCTTGCGTCTGATTGGCCGTGTCGGTGGCAATGATCAATACACGCAGATCAGTCCCAGTAGAGAGCTCAACATTGTCGATTATGGTGATATCGCCATCGATCAGGACAGTACCGAACGCAGCATGCAGCATGTGCGCGAAGTCGTGCGCGAAATCGTCGAGACCGGTGCCATACCCTTTATCGTTGGTGGCGACCATTCGCTGGAATATCCCAACGTGGCGGCGCTGGTTGATGTGTACGGTGAAGACAACCTCAGCGTGATCCATTTCGATGCGCACTATGACGTCGGTCGTGATCGTGCGCACCTGATTGATCACGGGCAGCCGATTTATCGTCTGCTGGCCGATGGCCATATCAAGGGCAACGACTACATTCAGGTTGGTCTTCGCTCGGGCAGCCCCAGCGAAAGCGGCTACAAGTGGATGCGCGAACAAGGTTTCAAGTATCACTCAATGGCAGAAGTCGAACGTTATGGTTGGGACTATGTCATGGAGCGCATACTCAACGAAGCCAGGACTGATGGTCGCAAACTGCATATATCTTTCGACGTTGACGTGCTTGATCCGTCCTATATCGCCGGCACCGGTACTCCCGTCTCCGGCGGTCTGACGCCACGTGAAGCGATTCCCATTATCCGTAAGCTGTGCGCACAACAGGAAGTCGTGGGTTTCGATATTGTGGAAATTGCACCTGAGATCGACCCCACCTATGTCACCAATCTGCATAGCGCGGCCATCGTGCAGGCGTGTCTGATCGGCGTTGCCATGCGCAAATTGGGTCATGATCCGGATTATCTGAACCCGGTGACCATTGACCACGCTCAGGACAACTACCACGAGGAGAACCCGCTATGACACTCAGGACAAAACGTCAAATGCTGTCGGCGCTGGCCCTGACCATGGTGGTGGCGGTTCATACTGTTCCCGTTCTGGCCCAGGCCCAAGCTCAGGCCCGGTTACCCGGTGCGGTGATGGATAAACTGGATTTACTGTCGGAGGAGCAGATCAGTTTTCTGCGCACCGATGAGCCGCTGCGAGTGATCCCGTCCCGGGAAAAGCTTTATCAGGATATCGAGCGCCGTACACCGGCGCAGGTCGCACAGTACGTCAGTGATATGATTGAAGCGGTTGAGACACATGCCTACCGGCCTGGCATTGACATGGCGTCGATACCACTGAACCCGGAAGCCAGCGGCTTCAATAGCTTCAAAGTAGTCCGACCGGAAATTCTGAAGGAGCGGCTGCGCGATCCGGGACCGGTCAACGTGCACCGGTATATCAATCAGTGGGCTGGCATTCCGACATTTGCTGGCGCTCCGGTGGCAGTGACGCCGGAAGACCTGATTGCCGGCAATGTCGAAGTGGCTATTGCCGGTATTCCGCAAAGCATGAGCAGTGGCAGTCGTGATGGCCGTAATGCTCCCAATGGCCTGCGCGCCATGCATGTCACCGGGAACCTGGATGTGTATGCCATGGTAGATCCCGGCGCCGTTCTCAATATTGTTGACTATGGGGATATTTCAGTCGATCGCATGAGCCTGGAACGCGGGCTGGACCATGTTTATGACATGGTGCTGGAGATGGCCAACACGGGCGCCACACCGTTCCTGATCGGCGGCGATCATTCCCTGATGTATCCCAATGTCAAAGCCGTGCAGGCCTCCGATCCTGCGCAAGGTCTGACGGTCGTGCACCTGGGCGCCAACTTCAACGCCGAACCCACCCGTGCACATACCATTTCTGATCGTGATGCCGTTTATCGTCTGGTCAGTGAAGGTGTGGTCGCCGGCAGTGACCTGATTCAGGTTGGCTTGCGTGGTGCACAGGCGACGCGCGCCTCGTTTGACTGGCTCCGTGAGAACGAAGTCCGGTACCACACCATGGCATCCGTGGAAGCCAACGGCTGGCCGAACGTGATGGAGGCCGTTCTCGAGGAAGCCGCTGACGCGAGTAACCCGCTGTACATTTCGCTGGATGTCAGTGTGCTGGATCCGGTTGAAATGACGGCGGCCGGTCGGGCTGTGCCAGGCGGGCTGACCATTCGTGAGGTAACGCCACTGCTTCGTCGCCTGTGCGCTGAGAATGAGGTCGCCGGACTGGAACTGATGGATTTCGCACCCATGCTCGATCTGAGCTACGTGAGCGCCATGAACGCCAACTACATGCTCAATGCCTGTTTGTCTGGTATCGCCATGCGCAAACAGGGTATCACCGAAGAAAACTATCTTGACCCGACGGTGGTGGATCATGGGCAGAATTGACAGTCGCGGCTCCGGCCGGCAACAGGAATCTGTTATGAAGTACAAAACGATTAAAGGCAGGGCGTTCTGGTTGCTTGGCATGTTGGCGCTTGGCACCGTGGGACTGCCCGCGATGGCGCAGGACGAGGCCGAGGAGCAGGCATCGGATGTTGTCGAGTTTCCTGCCTCATTGGATGAAAAGCTGTCTGGCCTCAGCGCAGAGCAACTGGCTTACCTGAAGGACAGCAGCAAAACGCGACGCTACGCGTCGACCGCTGAGGACCTGATCGAAGCGCTGGAGAAACGTACGGCAGAACAGGTCGAGGCCTATGTCGATGCCATGATGTGGGTGGAAGACCAGACCGGCTTCCAGCCTGTCTCTTATACACATCTGACGCTGCCGACG
>CAJXPR010000073.1 GCA_913058135.1 uncultured Gammaproteobacteria bacterium | reverse complement strand
CAAAAGGCACTGTCCGTGATGCTCGCGGGTTGACCTCAATGATGTACAGATCACCGTCCTGGTAAGCCAGCTGGGTATTCATCAATCCGACAACGTTGAGCTCTTTGGCCAGGGCCGTGACCTGTTCGCGAATCCTGTCCTGTACCTCGGCCGACAGATTGTAAGGCGGCAGCGAACACGCCGAGTCCCCGGAGTGAACCCCTGCCTGTTCGATATGCTGCATGATGGCGCCCACCACCACCTGCTTGCCGTCGCTGACCAGATCGACGTCAATCTCGATGGCGGCATTCAGGAAGTAGTCCAGCAATACCGGGCTGTCGTTGCCGACCTTGACCGTGGTACGCATGTAGCGGTTCAGCTCTTCCTTGTTGTAGACGATCTCCATGGAGCGGCCGCCCAGCACATAGGAGGGTCGAACCACCAGCGGATAGGAAATCTTTTCCGCTTCGGTGATGCATTGCTCGACACTGCGCACGATGCAGTTGGGAGGCTGTTTCAGACCCAGTTTCTGGATCATCTTCTGGAAACGTTCGCGGTCCTCGGCCAGGTCGATGGCGTCAGCGCTGGTGCCAATCACCGGCACGCCGGCTTTTTCCAGCCCGGCCGCCAGGTTCAAGGGCGTCTGGCCGCCAAACTGCACAATCACGCCGACCGGCTTTTCCAGCGCCACAATTTCCAGCACATCTTCCAGAGTCACCGGCTCAAAATACAGGCGATCGGAAATGTTGTAGTCGGTCGACACGGTCTCCGGGTTACAGTTGACCATGATGGTCTCGTAGCCGTCTTCGCGCATCGCCAGCGCCGCATGCACACAGCAATAATCAAACTCTATACCCTGCCCGATACGGTTGGGCCCGCCACCGAGCACCATGATCTTTTTCCGGTCACTGGGTTTGGACTCGCACTCTTCTTCATAGGTCGAGTACATGTAGGCGGTCGCCGATTCAAACTCTGCAGCGCAGGTGTCTACGCGTTTATACACCGGCCGCACGTTCAGTGCATGGCGGTGCTCGCGCACCTTGTGCTCCGGCTCCTGCAGCAATGCCGACAGACGTGAATCAGAAAAACCCTTGCGCTTCAGGCCGTATAGCGTGTCGCGGTCCAGATCCTTGAGCGTCATCTCGCTGATGCGCTGCTCGTCCAGAATCAGGTCTTCGATCTGGGTCAGGAACCAGGGATCGACGCCGGTCATTTCAGCGACCGTGGCCACCGACCAGCCCTGGCGGAAGGCATCGCCGATATAACGAATACGATCACTGCCAGCGTCCATCAATTCACCGCGCAGCGTGTCCATGGCATCGCTGACACCCGTGTCCAGAATCGGATCAAAACCGCTGATGCCCACTTCCAGGCCGCGCAGGGCTTTCTGCAGCGATTCCTGGAAGGTACGGCCGATTGCCATGACCTCACCGACAGACTTCATCTGTGTGGTGATACGATCGTCGGTTTCGGGGAATTTTTCAAAGGTGAAGCGCGGAATCTTGGTGACCACGTAGTCGATGGTCGGCTCAAACGATGCGGGAGTTGCGCCGCCGGTAATCTCGTTTTTCAGCTCATCCAGGGTGAAGCCACAGGCCAGCTTGGCTGCGACCCGGGCAATCGGAAAACCTGTCGCTTTGGAGGCCAGCGCCGAGGAGCGGGACACCCGCGGGTTCATTTCAATAACCACAATACGACCGGTTTTCGGACACATGCCAAACTGAACGTTGGAGCCACCGGTTTCCACGCCGATTTCGCGCAGTACCGCGATCGAGGCATTACGCAGAATCTGGTATTCCTTGTCGGTCAGGGTCTGGGACGGCGCCACGGTGATGGAGTCGCCGGTGTGTACACCCATGGCATCAAAGTTTTCGATGGTACAGACAATGATGCAGTTGTCATTCTTGTCACGAACAACTTCGGTTTCGTACTCTTTCCAGCCAATCAGTGATTCATCAATCAGCAGTTCATTGGTCGGTGACAGCTCCATGCCGCGGGTACAGATTTCAACAAACTCTTCCTTGTTGTAGGCGATACCGCCGCCACTGCCACCCATAGTAAATGACGGACGAATGATGCAGGGAAAGCCCACCAGATCGAGCGCGGCAAATGCCTCATCCATATTACGCGCGATACCGTGGCGCGGTGTTTCCAGGCCAATGGCCTTCATCGCATCATCGAACAGCTCGCGATCCTCGGCCTTGTCGATGGACTCGGCACGGGCACCGATCATTTCCACATTGTACTTGGCCAGCACGCCGTGGCGTTCAAGGTCCAGGGCACAGTTGAGTGCCGTCTGGCCGCCCATGGTAGGCAGAATAGCGTCAGGACGCTCTTTTTCAATGATTTTCTCGACAATCTGCCAGGTCACCGGTTCGATGTAAGTGGCATCGGCCATCGCCGGGTCGGTCATGATGGTGGCCGGGTTGGAATTAACCAGAATAACCCGGTAACCTTCTTCGCGCAGTGCCTGGCAGGCCTGGGCGCCGGAATAGTCAAACTCACAGGCCTGGCCGATGACGATGGGCCCGGCGCCGATAATCAGAATGCTTTTAATGTCTGTACGTTTAGGCATAACTTAACCGTGTCTGTATGTGGGTTGGCCGGATCAGCGCGCGGCGCGTTTTTCCATCAGAGCAACAAATTTGTCAAACAGGGGAGCGATGTCATGCGGCCCCGGGCTCGCTTCGGGATGGCCCTGGAAGGCAAACGCCGGCTTGTCCGTGCGCTCAACACCCTGCAGTGACCCATCGAATAACGAGCGGTGCGTGGCGCGCAGGTTGGCAGGTAGTGTCTGCTCGTCAACTGCGAAACCATGGTTCTGACTGGTGATCAAAACTGTACCGTTGTCCAGGTCCTGTACCGGATGGTTGGCACCATGGTGGCCCAGTTTCATCTTCACGGTTTGCGCCCCGCAGGCAAGTGCCAGCAACTGACAACCCAGGCAGATGCCAAACACCGGAATATCAGTCTCCAGCACCTCGCGGATGGCGGTGATCGCGTAATCGCAAGGCTCGGGGTCACCCGGCCCATTGGCCAGGAATATACCGTCGGGATTCATCGCCAGTACTTCCGCAGCCGGCGTTTGCGCGGGCACCACGGTAACACGACAATTGCGCTGGGCAATCATGCGCAGAATATTGCGCTTGATACCGTAGTCCCAGGCCACCACGTGGAAGGGTTTTTCGTGGTTCATCTCCGGGTAACCGACGCCCAGTGGCTGCCATTCACCCTGATTCCATTCATAGCTGGATTTCACTGACACTTCCTTTGCCAGATCCATGCCTTTGAGCCCCGGGAAAGCTTTAGCCTGCTCGATCGCGTATTGCTCGCCTTTACTGGCCAGCTCTTCACCGCTGAGAATGCAGCCGTTCAACGGGCCTTTGTCGCGCAGCAGTCGTGTCAGGCGCCGGGTGTCAACATCCGCGATGGACACAACATTCTGCGCCTGCAGAAACTCTTCCAGCGTCTGCTCGCTGCGCCAGTTGCTGACCGCCATCGACAGGTTGCGAATCACCAGGCCGGCAGACCAGGCTCGATCAGATTCGTTGTCTTCGGCATTGCAGCCGGTATTGCCAATATGAGGGTAGGTCAAGGTGACGATCTGTCGTGCGTAGGAAGGGTCGGTCAAGATTTCCTGGTAGCCGGTCATGGCTGTGTTAAAAACAACCTCTCCGCTGGCCAGACCCAGGGCACCGATAGCCTTGCCTTTGAAGACACTCCCATCCTCAAGGGCCAGAACTGCTGGATTATTCAATGTGATCTCCCGGATAGTAGACAGGCGAAAAAAAGCGGAATGAAAGCTCTCTCTCATTCCGCTTTTGGGTGTGCTGTCTGGTGTTGTGCTCAGTGTTAATCATACTGAGGCGTAATTATACTGGAAACCCGCCTTGAGGTCTATGCCGAAACGGCACTCACCGGCCAAATTCGCGGCCGGATTTCACTTCATTCACAGCCCCAGCACATCATCGATAGAGTACAGACCGGCGGGCCTGCCTTCCAGCCAGATGGCTGCGCGCACCGCCCCGCTGGCAAACGTCATGCGACTGCTGGCCTTGTGGGTGATTTCCAGACGTTCGCCATTGCCGGCAAAAATGACAGTATGATCACCGACTACATCGCCCGCCCGGATGGTGGCGAACCCTATGGTTTTGCGATCCCGCTCTTCGGTAATGCCTTCACGGCCATACACCGCAACCTCGTCGAGATTGCGGCCCAGCGCCTCGGCGATAACCTCGCCCATGCGCAGCGCCGTGCCTGATGGCGCATCCTTTTTGTGCCGGTGATGGGTTTCCACAATCTCGATATCAACATCGTCGCCCAGGGCCTTGGCGGCCAGGGCCAGCAGCCGCAGGCTGATGTTGACGCCAGCACTCATATTGGGCGCGAACACCATCGGGATATCCGCGGCCGCGTCGCTGATCTGCTGCTTCTGCTCAGCCGTAAAACCGGTAGTGCCGATCACCATGGCCTTCCTGTGGATACGGCACCACTCCAGATGCGCCAGTGTTACCGCCGGCGAGGTAAAGTCTATCAATACGTCAAAGGCCTCTGCGCAACTATCCAGCGAGGTTGATGCCTTAACCTGCAGCGCTCCGGTGCCCGCAATCAGGCCAATATCCTGTCCTGCCTGCGGATCGTCGGCCAATGTTGTGCCCGCGGTCACGCATGCCTCGGCGGATTTATCGGCTATGGCCTGCACCAGGGTCTTGCCCATCCGGCCGGCTACGCCAGCAATTGCTACTCGAATCATAGGTAATTTGCCACTTATTGCTGATCTGATACTGCAAAATATGCGAGTATAACGCTTAACTTGATGAACCAACAGAACACAGGACTCCAGACACAGGAAGCCAGCACGAAACAAAATGAGCAAATCACCGTTCCAAGGACGCAACAACAGCGACAGTGACAGACGCAAGCGCTACGAGGCGCTCGTTGACGAGCTGTATCAGGATGTCTTTCGCTATGCCTACTGGCTTACGCGCAATAAGGGTATTGCCGAAGATCTGGTGCAGGAAACATTTCTGCGCGCGTGGCGTTCATTTGACAGCCTGCAGAACGAAAAAGCTGCCAAGGCCTGGCTGTTTACCATATTGCGCCGTGAGAACGCCCGGCAGTATGAGCGCTACCGCCCGGAGCTGGTTGATATTAACGATGTAGCAGTGGCGGAAGAAGGCTCGGCCGAGCCGGACCACAAACAGAAACAGGTAGAACTGCACCAGGCTATCATGCGGCTCGACAAGGATTACCGGGACCCACTGCTACTTCAGGTAATTGGCGGCTTCAGTGGGAAAGAAATTGCCGACATACTCGATCTTAATAATAACACCGTTATGACGCGCCTGTTCCGGGCGCGAAGCAAGTTGAAAGCTATTCTGGTGCCTGACGCTGTTAGCGATGAAGCGGGCGAAGACCTGACAGACAAAATAACGGATTGACACCACAAAAATATTGACAGCCGAGAGCCTCTCACACGATGGATGATTTGGAATTTCGCACGCGTGCATTCAGCAACCCGTCCGACCAGCAGGAAGATTTCAGGGCGGCGGCTGACGCCAGTCCCGAGCGTCGCCAGCTGCTGGATGAGCTTCTTGAACTGGAGCGCGACCTGCAGCGCGCGCTGATCGTCGAGGTTCCCGCCGGGCTTAAACGCAAGCTCCATCAGCAGGCCCGACCGGCCTCGCCTCTGCGTAGCCGCAGCTTGATGGCGCTGGCAGCCAGCCTGGTCATCGCCACTGGCCTGGCACTGAATCTGTTTATGCAGCCCGGCCTCAGTGCCCAGGACCTGGCCCTGCATGATGAGGTCGTGGAACATCTTCACCAGGAAGCGCCTGACTATCAGACCCGGTATGACAACGGCAACGACATCAGCTGGGCTCAGGTCGAAGCCATCCTCAGAGCCTCAGGCACATCGTTGAAATCGGTCGATGAGCTGGCTTCAATGCATATGATTTTTGCCCGCCTCTGCGGTCTGGCAGGCACCCGTAGCGCGCACCTGGTCACCCGCGGAGAGCACGGCCCGGTGTCCATTATCTTTATCCGGACGACCCCGGTGACTCGGGGCGTAGAATTGCGCGACGAGCGCTTTCAGGGACGCATCATTCCCGTCGATGAAGGCAATATGGCCGTCATCGGCGAGAAGAACGAAGCTCTGGGTCATTACGAACAGATACTGCGCGACAACGTCGAGTGGTCCATCTAGCGCCATCTGGCGCCGCCAGCCCTTGACGGGGCTGGCGCTCAGAACAGCTCCGCGTCCAGCGCCATTACCACATCGCTGCCTGCCTTGATCTCTTCAGCCAATGACTTGTACCGGGGCATCAGTCGGTCAAGGAAATAACAACCCAGCTGCACCTTGGCTGTGTAAAAATCTTTTTCGCTGGCACCGTTTTCCAGCGCTGCACTCGCCGTGGACACCATTCGCGCCCACATATACAGATACAGGATCAACGTCATCAGCTCCAGATAGGCCACCGACGCAGCGCCGACTTCATTGGGGTTGTCGGCACTGGCATCACGTATCCAGTGCGTGGTGCTGACCAGGCAATCCAGCGCCTGGCCCAGCGTGGCGATGAACGGTGCCGCCCGGCCATTCTGCTCGGCCTTGATGTAGTCGCGGATTTCGTCAATCAGCACATCCAGCAGGCCGTCCTTGTCAAACACCACCTTGCGGCCCATCAGGTCCAGCGCCTGAATACCATTGGCGCCTTCATAGATCTGGGCAATGCGGGCATCGCGTACATGCTGCTCCTGGCCCCATTCGCGAACATAGCCATGGCCGCCAAGCACCTGCTGCCCCAACACACAGGCTTCAAAACCCTTGTCGGTAAACGCGGTCTTGGCAATCGGGGTCAGCAATGCCACCAGTTTTGCCGCCCGTTTACGCGCCTGTTCATCCGGGTGGAAGTAGGCAACATCAAGCTGACTGCCTACATACATGGCCAGCGCCCGCGCACCCTCAGTATTGGCGCGCATGGTGAGCAGCATCCGGCGCACATCCGGGTGTACCAGCAAGGGATCAGCATTTTGTTCCGGCGCCACCGGTCCGGTTGCGGCACGTCCCTGCAGACGGTCTTTGGCGTAGGCAGCAGCGGTCTGGTAGGACGCGTCGCCAAGGCCCAGACCCTGCAGGCCGATGGTCAGCCGCTCGTAATTCATCATGGTAAACATGCAGGCCAGGCCCTTGTTGATCTCCCCAACCAGGTAACCGGTGGCACCGTCAAAGTTCATGACACAGGTGGCCGAACCCTTGATGCCCATCTTGTGTTCGATGGAGCCACAGCTCAGCCTGTTGCGCTCGCCCGCCTCGCCGTTGCTGTCAGGCAGAAACTTGGGCACCAGGAACAGCGAGATGCCGCGCGGCCCGGCAGGCGCGTCAGGTAGCTTGGCCAGTACCAGGTGAACGATGTTTTCCGTCAGATCGTGCTCACCGCCGGTGATGAAAATCTTGGTGCCGGTCAGTTGGTAACTGCCATCAGTCTGCGGCACTGCCCTGGTCTTGATGATGCCCAGATCAGTGCCGGCATGCGGTTCAGTCAGACACATGGTGGCACTCCAGCTGCCGTCATAGAGTCTGGGCAGATAGGCCTGCTTCAGCTCGTCGCTGCCATGTCGGGCAAGCGCGAGCGAGGCGCCAGCGCTCAGCACAGCGTATAGCGCCAGCGAGCTGTTGGCCGCCATGATCATTTCCTCAAAGCATACCGCGAGCATTTTGGGCATGCCCTGGCCGCCATAGGCGGGCTCCCCGGCCAGACCAATCCAGCCTCCCTGCGCGAAGGTGCGGTACGCCTCCCGGAAACCTGTCGGCGTGGTCACCCGGCCATCCTCGAAGTGACAGCCTTCCTCATCACCGCTGCGGTTGAGAGGCGCCAGCAGTGACTCCGCCACTTTGCCGGCCTCGTCCAGCACAGAATTGATCAGATCCTCACTGACTTCCTCGGTGCCAGGCATGGTCGCCAGCAGCTTGTCAGCGGCCAGTACTTCATTCAACACGAACTTCATATCCCGGACAGGGGCTTTGTAATCAGACACAGTCAGACTCCGGCTGCAGGAACAGCGAACTTGATTGGATTGGATGCCTAAATTACCGTCAGTTGACGTTAACGTCAACGTCAACTATGTGTCAGTTGCCAACAGTTGATTCAGATCGAGCCAGCGCGCACAGTCATCAGGCGTGTCGGCTGGTGCCCAGGGCAGCTCTCCCAGGCATGGCGCGGGTAACGCAGCCCGCAGTGTGGCAATGTTTTCATCGGCAACCGGCATATCCGCACCGAGGTGGTTTGCGACCCAGCCGGCCAACTGCAAGCCGTCGCGATGAATAGCCTCTGCAGTCAATAAGGCGTGATTGATACAACCCAGCTTGAGACCGACCACCAGAATCACCGGCATGTTCAATGCCGCCGGCAGCCCGGACAGAAATTCACGCGAATTCAACGGCACACGCCAACCACCTGCACCTTCCACGATGGTAACTTCAGCGCGCTGCATCAGCACCCCCCTGGCGAAACCTGTCAGACGGTCCAGCTGAAGGCTGCGCCCTTCGGCGGCGGCCGCCAGGTGCGGGGCAATGGCCAGGCGCAATGCAACCGGATTAATCTGCTCATAAGTCAGTGGCAAGCTGCAGTATTGCGCCAACAACAGGGCATCATCATTGCGCAGCACACCGTCCTGCTCGACGCATCCCGACGCCACCGGTTTCAGCGCCGCTGTCGACAACCCTGCTTGCCGCGCAGCCGCGAGCAGAGAGGCTGCCACGCGAGATTTGCCAACTTCAGTGTCGGTGCCAGTGACAAAAAATGCCCTCGGTCTAGTGGTTCGCATCTGCTCTCCCGGATTGGCTGGCGATGTAATGCCTGTTGACGACCGCCAGAGCCTGTATCAGCTGATCGAACTGGGCATCGGTGTGCACGGCGCTCAGGGTAATGCGCAACCGGGCTTCACCCCGGGGCACCGTTGGTGGCCGTATCGCCGACACCTGCAGGCCATGATCACGTAAAAGCGCACTGGCCGCCAGTGTCGTGTCGACATCGCCCAATACCACCGCCTGCACTGCAGAATGGGACTCAAGCACAGGAAATGCCATGCCGGACATGGCTTGCCGGAACCTGCGGATCAGTAACTGCAAACGCTCCCGCCGCCAGGACTCGGCCTGACTCACCCGCAAGCTGGTCAATGTCGCCATCGCCAGTGCCGGCGGCATGGCGGTGGTGAACACATAGCTGCGGGCAAATTGTTCCAGGTATTCAATCAGCACAGCATCACCGGCAACAAACGCGCCGGCAGTGCCCAGCGCCTTGCCAAATGTGCCCACCAGGACCGGCAGCTCGCGCGCATTTATCACACCACCGCTGCTGTGTTCAGGGAACAGTTCTATCGTCCCTCTGCCACTCGCGCCCAGGCAGCCGAGGCCATGCGCATCATCAATCATCAGGCCGGCCCCATGAGCCGCCGCCAGCCCTGCCATCTCAGGCAGCGGTGCGACATCACCGTCCATGCTGAACACACCATCGCTGACGACCAGACATTGTTCATGCTGATGCTGCGCCAGTAATTGCGCCAGCGCCTGCATATCATTATGGGGATAACGTATCGAGCGCGCGCGGCTCAGCCAGCCTCCATCAAGCAGCGAAGCGTGGTTGAGAGCATCCTGCAACACCACGCCACCTTCATTCATCAGCGCATTGATCACACCGGTATTCGCCATGTAGCCCGTGGAAAACAGCAGGGCGCGCTCGCGACCGGTGAACTCGGCCAACGCCTGCTCCAGCGCCTGGTGCGCCCGACAGTGTCCGGTTACCAGGTGCGAACCGCCGCTGCCGACGCCGTAATGGGCAGCTCCTTCCTGCCAGGCGGCGATCACCTCAGGATGATTGGCCAGCCCCAGGTAATCATTGCTACAGAACGACACCAGCTCGCGCTGGCCGAACTGCTGCACAGCCGCGCACGGACCATCGCGCAGAAGCTTGTTACGAATCAGGCCTTGCTGGCCGTGCACATCCAGACGATGCTGCAGGCGTGACATGAACCTTGAGCTTGCGTGGCCTGGCGCTGGCATTACATGGCCGCGTAGAAGCGCGTATCTTCAGCGGGCCCTGCCTGCGGCGCTGGCTGCTGACGGCGTTCAGGGCGCAGGCCCAGACGGGCAAACAATGCCAGGTCAGCACTTTCTTCCGGCAGTGGTGTGGTCAACAACTTCTCACCATAAAAAATCGAGTTGGCGCCGGCAAAGAAACACAAGGCCTGTACCTGTTCGTTCATCGCTTCGCGCCCGGCTGACAAGCGTACGTAGGAGGCAGGCATCATGATTCGTGCCACAGCAATGGTACGGATGAAATCAAACGGATCCAGGTCATCCACATTATCCAGCGGCGTACCCTTAACCTTGACCAGGTTGTTGATGGGGACACTGTCCGGGTGCGCAGGCATGTTGGCAAGCTGCTGCAGCAATCCATAACGGTCAGCTGCGCTTTCACCCATACCCACGATACCACCGCTGCATACTTTCATGCCGGCGTCCCGCACGTGACCCAGCGTATCCAGTCGCTCCTGGTAAGTTCGTGTAGTAATGATTTCGCCGTAGTATTCCGGCGATGTGTCCAGGTTGTGGTTATAGTAGTCAAGGCCCGCTTCTGCCAGGGCGCGAGTCTGCTCGTCAGACAGGGCGCCCAGCGTCATGCAGGTCTCCAGGCCCAGCGCGCGGACCTCACGGACCATATCCAGCACATAGGGGAAATCCCTGTCCGAGGGATGCTTCCAGGCAGCGCCCATGCAGAAACGGGCAGCGCCATTGTCACGGGCAAGCCGGGCCTGCTCCACAACCTTGTTCACAGCCAGCAATTTTTCTTTGGCAAGGCCGGTATTGTAGTGACCGCTTTGCGGGCAATACTTGCAGTCTTCAGGGCAGGCGCCGGTCTTGATCGAGAGCAGCGTGCTCATTTGCACCTGATTCGGATCAAAATGGGCTCGGTGCGCGGTATGCGCCTGATACAGCAAGTCCATAAACGGCTGCTCAAAGAGGTCCTGTACCTGCTTGCGTGTCCAGTCATGTCGAATGCTTGTGGTCTGTTGGTTCATCTGGTGTTCCCGGCGGCGATCGGACAGCAGCGGCACAATTCCGCTGCTAAAATGTGTGAAAGTTTATGAATAGGTGAGTGCGCGCCATTTTAAGCCAGCACAAAACGTTGTCAACTTTATAAGTGATTTCTGGTTGACGGATTGCAGATACCCCAAAAACATGAAGCCATGGAAAAATCTGGTCAGTGGAATGCTGGCGACACCCTGTCTGGCCTGCCTCGTTGTGCCGGCCCGACAACGCGGATTCTGTTCCGACTGCGAAGAGGATTTGCCCTGGCAGCCACCGGGCTGTCATCGCTGTGGCGTCGCACTGACCGGACAATGGGCAGGCGAATCGACCACCAGCAAAGCGCAACACCTCCTCGTGCCGTTGTGTTCACGTTGCCACCATCAGCCGCTTGCGTTTAGCCGATGCCATTGCACGTTTGCCTATGAGCCCCCCGTCTCCGACATGATCCGGCGCTTCAAGGACAATGCCGGTTTTGCCGAGTTCCGTGCGTTATGCAATTGTTTTACCGAGCATTTCCTGCAATTCCACGACGACACCGGCCAGCCCTTGCCCGAGTTGTTATTGCCGGTGCCGTTGCATGCATCCCGATTGCGGGCCCGGGGTTTCAACCAGGCGCTGTTGCTGGCCAAGCGCCTGTCCCGCCGCACTGGCATCCCGGTGCTGGCAGACAGCTGCTGGCGTCAGGCGGGACCCCCCCAACGAGGATTGAATGCAGAGGATCGGTTGCTCAACATGCAAAACGTTTTCCGGCCCCTGCCCCGCGCCGCGTTGACATCGGGCAGGCGCCTTGCCATCATTGATGACGTTGTAACCACCACCGCGACCACACAGGCCATGGCCTCAGCCATGCGCAGCGACGCGGTGACCAGTATCGATGTGTGGGCCCTGGCCCGCAGTAATCATCAACCGGAATCCTGACCACGCATGCACACACCCAAACACCCGCCTGTGCCCGCTGCTGCCCGCACGCAGCTGACGCAGTTCGATCACGACCACCTGATTCACCCCTACACATCAATGACCGAGCCGTCACCGACCTTTCTGGTGCACAGCGCCAGTGGCTGCGAATTGCAGCTGGCAGACGGACGCAAACTGATAGACGGCATGAGTTCCTGGTGGGCGGCTATCCACGGCTACAACCACCCGGTGCTCAACGCCGCCATCAATGAGCAACTGCAGCGCATGTCTCATGTCATGTTCGGAGGCCTGACGCACGAACCCGCTATCCGGCTGGGCCAGCGCCTGCTGGGTATCTGCCCGGCGGGGTTGGAAAAAGTGTTTTTCAGCGACTCAGGCTCAGTGGCTGTGGAGGTAGCCATCAAAATGGCCATTCAGTACTGGCAGGCTCAGGGCAAACCGGACAAATGCCGCCTGCTCAGCCTGCGACGGGCTTACCATGGGGACACCTTCGCGGCGATGTCGACATGCGATCCGGTCACCGGCATGCATTCCCTGTTTGAGAATAACCTGACCCGACAGTTTTTTGCTGATGCCCCCCGCTGCCGCTTTGATGAGCCCTGGGACGACAGCGACATCAGCTCATTGCGCGAGCTGGTGAGTGCCAATCACCAGTGTCTCTCCGCTATCATTCTGGAACCCGTCGTGCAGGGCGCCGGAGGCATGTTTTTTTATTCGCCGCAGTACCTGCGTGAAGCCCGGGCCCTGTGCGACCAGTATGGCCTGTTGCTGATAGCCGATGAGATTGCCACTGGCTTTGGTCGCACCGGCAAGTTGTTTGCCTGCGAACACGCTGATATCAGCCCGGACATCATGTGTGTCGGCAAGGCGCTGACGGGCGGATACATGACGCTGGCCGCAACCCTGACCACCGGACGGGTGGCGAGTACCATTTCCGGTAACGGCGGCACCTTCATGCATGGACCAACATTCATGGCCAATCCTCTGGCCTGTGCGGTGGCAGACGCCAGTATCGGCTTGCTATTAGGCAGCCCCTGGCAGGAGAACGTTTTACGGATTGAACAACAGTTGCGTACCGGGCTGGCCGGATGCCGTGACCTGCCTGCCGTGGCCGATGTGAGGGTGATGGGCGCGATTGGGGTGGTAGAGCTCCGGCAACCGGTTGACATGTCCAGCATCCAGCCGCGATTTGTTGAGCTCGGAGTCTGGATTCGTCCGTTTGGCCGGCTGGTCTATGTCATGCCACCGTTCATTATCACGTCCTCACAGCTGTCAATATTGTGCGCAGCCATGACAACGGTGGTTTCGGAGTTGGAGACGCCGGCAGAAACCGAACGACTTAATCAGAACTGATACTTGATGGTACCGTAGGCCATACGTTCGGGGGTATTGAGCATGCGCGCGGCGGCCGGGTTGACGGCAGGGGCCATTTGCCGACGATCAAACTGGCTACGCAAACCCACGGAAATGGAGGCATTCCCCTGGCGACCCGCTTTCACATTGTAGCCATAGCTCAAATCCAGGGTGGCGATCTCTCCCATCAGCTCATTGAGCTGTTCAATATTGAGCACGTCATTGCCCAGCTTGCCAAAGCTTTCCAGACCGTCCACGTAACTGGTGACTGCCGTCGCAGTGTGGTTGCCGATCTGCCAGGTGAAGGTCAGGCTGCTTTGCAGCTCCGACGCCATGCCAGAGGCCAGACCGGCGTTGAGTCCGAACCCTGAAGCGGTGCTGTCCGACACGGGCCGTCCGGCAGTCTGTTCCCTTGACATATCGGCATGGCCGGCGTTATAGACATACGTTGTGTTGGTACTGAGAATGAACTGCCCGAACCGGGGCGAATCCCAGATATAGGACGCGTTAAGATCAAGCTCCTGCGGTGCACTCCCGCTGGTATCCAGGAAGCTGCGCTCGCGCGTGTAGTCCAGGGAATGTAATACGTCATCTGCCGAGTTAAGTGCCGGAAACGCCTCCAGCAACAGATCGGGCAGGACCAGGTTCTTTTCGTCAGTGCCGACCACCACCAGTTCAGGCTCTGAGGAAGGCGGCCTGTTAAATCCGAGCCACTGTCCGACGCTGCTGTAGACTGATCGCGCGGCGCTGGAGAACATACCAGGGACAGCATCTTCGTCCGGTAACTGCTGTGCGACAGCCGATGGCATGACCATCAATGTGCTCAGGGCCAGGAGGAGACTGACTGTTTGTGGGCTGGTTTTTCTCATCTGGCTTCTTCTGACTTCTTATTAAAAACATCCGGTTGTTTTTCTGACCCGGGCACGGCCAGAGCATTCCAGTATACATACTTCAAACCCAGTATCAAGAGTCCGGCAGCCGGAATTCGGGCCAGATCACAGCCAGCGGCTGCAGCACAAAATCCCGCTGCGCCGCCCGCGGGTGCGGCAAGGTCAGCGCGCCCGTCTGGCAACGATGGCTGCCAAAACTGATCAGGTCCAGATCCAGCACCCTTGCTTCATTGATCCGGCCACTGCGCACGCGCCCAAATGCCGTCTCGATAGCCTGCAAAGACTGAAGAAATTGTGCCGGCGCAATTGTCTCACCCGGATCCAGCACCGCCACCGCATTGCAGAACGGCGGCGAATCGGGCGGGCAGTCCACCGGTTCGGTCTCCATAATGGGCGATAGCACAATCGGCCAGGCGGTGAGCGATGACAGCTGCACGGCTGCCTGCGTCACGGTTTCCCGGGGAGGTCCGAACCGTGACGGCAGGTTGGCGCCCAGCGACACAATCGCCAACCGGTCAATACTCAGCCCGTCGGCGCCGAAGCGTGCGACCAGCTCAGCGATGGTACTGGGCTGAGAGCTCATGAACCGCGTCGATAAACACCGCTACATTATCCGGGTCGACACCGGGCGTGATGCCGTGGCCCAGGTTGAAGACGTGGCCATTGCCCTCGCCATAGGAGGCCAGAATGCGGCCCACCTCATCGCGGATGGCGGCCGGCGATGAGTACAGAATGGTCGGATCCATGTTGCCCTGCAGGGACACTTTGTCGCCTATCATGGCGCGGGCGCGGCCCATTTCGATGGTCCAGTCCAGACCCACGCAGTGAGCGCCGCTGTCCGCGATCTGATCCAGCCACAAACCACCATTCTTGGTAAACACGATGACCGGGACCTTGCGACCATCCGCTTCACGCGTCAGGCCAGCAATGATTTTTTTCATGTAGGCGAGCGAAAACGTCTGATATGCCCCTGTGGATAGTATGCCGCCCCAGGTATCAAAGATCTGCACAGCCTGAGCGCCGGCGGCAATCTGGGCATTCAGATAGGCAGTGACCGTCTGTGCCAGTTTGTCCAGCAGCTGATGCATCAACTCCGGGTGGTTGTACATGAATTCCTTGGCGTGACGGAAATCCTTGCTGCCACTACCCTCAATCATATAGGTCGCCAGCGTCCAGGGGCTGCCCGAGAAACCGATCAGCGGCACCGAACCGTTGAGTTCCCGGCGAATCAGCGACACCGCGTCAGTGACATAGGCCAGATCACGAGCGACATCCGGAATAGGTAACTGGTCAACGTCCTGTTCGGTACGTATGGTTTTACGAAAGCGCGGACCTTCTCCTTCAGAAAAATACAGGCCCAGGCCCATCGCATCGGGAATGGTGAGAATGTCGGAAAACAGAATGGCGGCATCCATCGGGTAGCGGCGCAATGGCTGCAGGGTGACCTCACAGGCCATTTCAGGAGACTGACACAGGCTCATGAAGTCGCCCGCCACCTTGCGGGTAGCGCGATATTCGGGCAGATAGCGGCCCGCCTGGCGCATCATCCATACTGGCGTCACATCCACGGACTGCCCGGTCAGTGCTCGTAAAAATCTGTCGTTCTTCAGCGGTGCCACAGGCAACTCCTATCAAAATTGAGGCGGTATTTTACACACAAACCCGAGTCGGCCCCAGCGGCCCATACAGGCTTTCGGAAATGTTCAGCTGCGGCAGAGCGTTTCGCCGGCGGTCAAGGTCTGTTGCAGCATAGCAGGATCAATATCGGACTCAATAACTGCATCGCCCAGGCCGCGCAACAGGATAAAACGGATTTTGCCTGACTGTACCTTTTTGTCGACTGACATCAGGGACATGAATTGCTCAGCAGTTATCTGCGGTGGCGGGCGCACCGGCAGACCAGCACGCGCTATCAGAGCACGACTGCGGGCGGCATCCTCCGCGCTGATCCAGCCCAGACGCCAGGACAGGTCGGCCGCCATTACCATGCCGGTGGCGACCGCTTCGCCATGCAGCCAGTTGCCATACCCCATCGCTGATTCAATCGCATGCCCAAAAGTGTGCCCCAGATTCAGCAGCGCCCGTTGGCCGCCTTCGCGTTCATCGGCCGCCACTATCCGGGCTTTTTCTTCGCAGCAGATTTTGACGGCCTGCGTCAGCAGGTCCGCATCGCCAGCAAGCAAAGCCTCGACATGCTGCTCAAGCCAGACCAGAAAGGCATGATTGCCCAGCAGCCCATACTTGATCACTTCGGCCAGCCCTGCCTGTAACTCGCGAACCGGCAACGACGACAATACAGCAATATCAGCCAGCACACACTGAGGCTGATAAAACGCACCGATCATGTTCTTGCCCAGAGGATGATTGACGCCGGTCTTGCCACCGACCGAGGAATCCACCTGCGACAGCAGGGTGGTCGGGACCTGGATAAAGTTGACGCCACGCTGATAGGTGGCCGCCGCGAAGCCGGTGATATCGCCGGTCACCCCGCCGCCCAGTGCGATCAGGGTGGTACTGCGATCATGACGTTGGCTCAACAGCTCGTCGTAGATCAGCTGCAGCGTCGCCAGCGTTTTGGTGTGTTCGCCGTCGGGCAGCACCAGACTGTCAACCTGCAGGTTGCCCCCGGCCTGCAGCGATGTCAGCAAGGTGTCCAGATAGAGCGGGGCCACCACGTCATTGGTGACCACCAGCACCCGGGATCCTTTTATGTGAGGCTCCAGAAGCCCGGGCTGCGCCAGTAATCCTGGGCCAATGAGTATAGGGTAGCTGCGCTCACCCAGCTCAACATCAAGTTTCAGCATGCAATCGGTGTCCGTATCGGGTTCAGGTTGCGGGATGTTCGTATTCACGCAGACGGCGCAATATTTCAGTGACCACGGTGCGCGGCCCCCGGCGACTGGTATCAACCATGATGTGAGCGGTCTCGTTATACAAGGGTTCGCGTATTTTCATTAATTCGCGTATCCGTGACAAGGGATCTGCCGTTTGCAGCAACGGACGGTTCCGGTCCTTGCTGGTGCGCTCAAACTGCTGCGCGATCGAGGCCTTAAGATAAACCACTGTGCCGCGGCTTTTGAGATTGGCACGGCTACTGGCTGACAGGATGGCCCCGCCGCCGGTGGCCATGACAATGCCGTCACGCTGGGTCAGGGTGTCAATCATGCGCTCTTCACGCACGCGAAACCCGGCTTCACCCTCAACATCAAAGATCCACGGAATATCGGCTCCGGTGACCGCCTCGATTTCACGATCCGAGTCAAAAAACGGTCGGTCCAGCGCTGCCGCCAGCATCCGCCCAATCGTGCTTTTGCCAACCCCCATAGGGCCGATCAGGTAAAGGTTGGCGCTTTGTTGCATAGCGGTCAGGGTTCCATGGCGGGCGGTTGCAATTTCAAGGGCGCAATCTAACCTGTCTGCGCGGGAAAACTCAAGTAAAAAGCAGATATACAGCGCCTCTGCAGACCTGACCGGGCTCAGGGCGAAACTATTTGCGGAGTAATGAAAATCAGCAGCTCAGTCCGCCTGGCTGCCTGCTGCGTCCGTCGGAACAGCCACCCCAGCCCGGGTACGTCACCCAGTACCGGCGTGCGCACCTCCTCGCGCGTCTGTTCGTCGCGAAAGATGCCGCCCAGCACCAGTGTATCGCCATTGTCGACCAGCACCTGGGTCGTGACCGTATTGGTATTGATCGCCGGCACCTCGCCACTGCCGGACGCCACAGAATCCTGACGGATACCCAATTGCATGATAATGCGGCCATCCGGTGTGATCAGTGGGGTCACATCCAGCGAAAGCACCGCATCAACAAACTCAGTGATGGAGCCGCCTGCCGTGCCTCCGGCCTGCGCCTGATAGGGAATACGCACACCCGAACGTATGCTGGCCGGGACATTGTCCTGGGTGGTGACCCGCGGGCGCGCAATCAGTTCGGCCTGACCGGAGTTCTCCAGTGCCGACAGCTCCAGCTCCAGTAACCATCTGCGGCGCAGCACACTGGCAGCCACGGTGCTGGCCTGCCGGTGGTCGGCAAGCACTGAAACACCGTTGCCGATAGCTGATTCCTGCTCTCCGTCTGTGTCCGCCTGCATCGCGCTACCACCGAATGCCCCCCAGCGCGCCCCCAATTGTCGCCCGATCTCGGTGGATGCACTGACGATACGGGTTTCAATGAGAACCTGCCGAACCGGCACATCAAGTTTGCGCAGCAAGGATTTAACCTCATCAATCCTGATGTGGGTATCCCGCAGAATCAGCGTATTGGTGCGCGCATCCATGCTGGCGGAACCCCGCTCCGACAGCAGACTGCCGGCCGCATCCGAATCCCCGGTCACCAGTGCCAGGATCACTTCAACATCGGCGTAATTGATTTGCAGGTACTCAGTCGATAACACCGCTGTGGCGTCCTGCAGGCGCTGTGCCTCGCCATCGCGCGCCACAAAAACAGCCGGCGGCGCGATGTGCAGAAATCCTCCCTGAAACCGCATCTCCAGATCCCGACTGAGCAGGATACTTTCCAGTGCGCGCATTGGATCGGTATCGTCCATGTGCAACGTCAGAGTGCCGCTGACTGATTCATCCAGCACCACTTCATGCCCGAGCTCGTCTGCAAGCAACCGGATGGCGGCGCGCAAATCCATATCCGCAAACTCGATACTGGTTGGCGCGACACCGTCAGCCGGCGCCGCCCGCACTGCGCACACCGACAGTGCCAGTATCGCAGCGACCCATGCCAGCCAGGTGCTCAACCTCCGCAACGTGCCAGTTCCTCGCCGTCCGGCAGTCATCGGCCATCCTCCCTGATATTCCCGTCCCGTTTTCTGGTAACGCCGTCGGCATTGCGCAACACTTCCACATAACGGTCACCGCGCCGGATGTAAGCCACTCGCTGCCAGTCCGAATTTGCGGCCGGGCCCTGAGCCGCGGTCACGGCACCAACCTGATCGGTCAACCGCACATCACCAACGCTGGTTTTGTTTTCCCCGGCAGTCAGCAGGAACAGCGTCAGTCGGGCCTTGGAAGACGCCAGTTGCCAGTCAGCCTGCCTGATTGTCAGCGCCAGCGGCAGTGTCCTGATATCGTCTAGAAACCGCGCCAGCTGACGGCTGTCGGCCTCGACATGGAGCACAATCTCGTATGCCTGCAGCGACTGCTGTTGCCCCAGCTGCTGCCACTTCCTCTGAGGCTGCAGTAACGACACCGTCAGGCCCCTGGCGGCAGCCGCATCGCGTAAACGATCCACCGCCATGGGCATTGACTCGTTGGTCAACAGTCGGCGGCGCACACGAACGGCTGGTGCAGACAACCACGCCGTGCTGATATTGGTAGCCCTCCGGCTCAGCAGTTGTGCACCGAGCGTCGAGCGCTCATCAACAAGGACTGCTGCCCGGGCCTGGGCGTTTTGCCAGGATTCATTCAGACCGGGTGCGAGTGCCAGACCGGCGAGCAGCGCCACCAGCAGGATACTGCCGACACAGACCATCACATAAACAGCAGTCGGCCAATAACCACAGACAGATGGATAACGCAGCTCTGACCAGTCAAATTCCCGCAGGTTGTGCAACCACGCTGGCATTAAAGGTGTTCTCTGATGACTCACAGGTCGCTGCCCGGAGGTGTGTACACAGCTTCGGCCCCATGCAACCCAAGCCTCACCTGATAATAGTAGCCCTGCCGCGCATCAGTGCCGGGCTTCTGGTTCAGGCGCAGACTCTGCAGTTCCGCGGTCGCAATATCCACGTGCGTTTCCAGCATCTGCAGCCACTGACTGACATGCCGGGCAGACGCTGCCGAACCCGTTAGCTGTATCGCCGTGGGATCAAAACGCAGTTTGCCGAGCGCAAGCCCTTGCGGCAGGGTCTGCGGCAGCGCAGACAACAGTCGTGAGTGCCTGATGCGGGCGGCGTGCAGCTGCCTGCTTTGTGCAAAAATCGCCTGTTGCCGCCGCAAATCTGCAGACTGCGCCTCCTGTTCGCTGGTGAGCTTCGTCATCTCGCTGATCTGTTCGCCCAGGTCGACGTTGTGACGCTCGCGCTCAGCCACCGCTGATGCCATCAGCATATAGACGCCCGCCGTTCCCAACAGCGCAAATGTCACCGCGCCGCCGATGCTGACAAAAAACAGCTGGCGCCGCCGCAACAGCCTGGCTTCCCGCCACGGCAGCAAGTTGATTCGCAGCGCCCCTGCGGTCATCATCCGACTGCCATTGCCAACCCACAGGCCAGCGCCAGCTGTGGCAGCGATGTGTGCCGGCGGCCGGGTGCAACCCGGGCATGGCT